>NZ_JBFRJF010000006.1:0-69400 GCF_041468745.1 Vibrio sp. 10N.286.52.F8 | reverse complement strand
GTATTTTAGGACGAGACATAGCATCTAGCATCTAGCATCTAGCATCTAGCGCTTAGATTAGTTGTTGCTGTGTAGTTCGCTGTTTAGCTCAACAGCAGACTTGTTCGCAAGACATTCAATTTGGCCAGTGATTGAGTTACGACGGAACAGAAGATCAGAAACGCCAGCTAGATCGCGAGCTTTAATGATCTCTACTTCATTGCCTTCTTTATCTAGCATGCGAACCTTAGTACCCGCAGTCACGTAAAGACCAGACTCAACTGTACAACGGTCACCCATAGGGAAGCCAAGACCCGCGTTTGCGCCTAGTAGGCAGTTTTCGCCGATAGAGATAACCATCGTACCGCCACCAGACAGAGTACCCATGATAGAAGCGCCGCCGCCGATGTCTGAACCGTTACCTACAACAACACCCGCAGAGATACGACCTTCAACCATGCTCACGCCAGTTGTACCAGCATTGAAGTTGATGAAACCTTCGTGCATTACTGTTGTGCCTTCGCCTACGTGTGCGCCAAGACGAACACGAGAAGTGTCAGCAATACGAATACCTGTTGGTACTACGTAGTCCACCATTTTAGGGAACTTGTCTACGCAATCTACAGACAGAGCACGACCTGCAAGGCGAGCTTCGATTTGACGCTCAGCCAGCTCAGGTAGGTCGATAGGGCCTTCGTTTGTCCATGCGATGTTGTGCAGTAGACCGAAGATGCCGTCCAGTACCGTACCGTGTGGTTGTACTAGGCGGTTAGAGATAAGTTGTAGCTTTAGGAAGCCTTCAGCAACTGATGCTGGCTTCTCGTCAGTAGCAAGAACAACAAGAACAAGTGGCTGTTCAGACGCTGCCGCTTTTTCTGCGAAAGATGCGTTAGCTGCATCATCGTTTGCTGCGAATGCTTTCGCCAGTTCTGCGCTTTGTGCAGCAGAGATTTCGATAGCTTGGTTGCCTTCAGCGTAACCTGACACTTCAGCTACAGCTGCTACAAGAGCGTCGCTTGGGTTTAGAAGCGGGTTAGGGAAGAACGCTTCAATGATTTTATTGTCGCGATTTTTGGTTGCCGTACCGAAGGCTAGTGAAAAATAAGCCATGTTGAATCTCCATGTGTTGAGTCTTGATTTTGCTATTCCAAAACAACGGCTCGAATAACAAGCGCTGCCGTTAGCAAAGTTAATTTAATTGCGTTCATCATAAAGAGAGCGCCCTCGTTATGAAAGGGCGTATCGGGATAAAGTCTGTAAAATGATATTGCTTGTCTTTTGAGAGATAGTTTTCTGCAATGAGAAAACACTGCAGATCAACACAAATTGATTGGTGCGTTAATCAACATTCTCCTGTGAATCCCCTCTTTAGATAAACAGTGCCTTATAAGCTTGCTCAATCCCTTCAATCAACATCTGCATACCGATTACCGCGAGTATCAACCCCATCATTCGAGTAATCACGTTCAGTGCGCTTGGTCCAACGGCTTTAACGAAGCGCTCGCCAAATACAAACAATACGTAGGTTAAGGCGCATAGTAGGCCAAAGGCGACGATGGTTTCGTAGATGCCTTCGGTGCTGGCAAAGTTCATCGCGGTGGCAATGGTGCCCGGTCCGGCTAATATTGGCATTGCCAGTGGCGAGACGGCGATACTGAGCGCCGCATCTTGTTGAGCGTCTGAGTTGACCTTCTCTTTTGCTTTAGAGTGTGTTGAGTCACCTTGCAGCATATGAAAGCCAATCAAGAACACGAGGATCCCGCCGGTGATACGAAGCGCGTAAAGCGTGATATCAAAGAGGTCGAAGATGAGTTTACCCGAGACAGCAAAGGTGCTGACGATGATGAAGGCGATGAACACTGAGCGGAAAGCGATAGACTTGACCGTTTCCCTATCATTATCACCTGTTAATCAAAGAAAGATCGGTGTGTTGGCGATAGGGTTCATGATGGCAAAAAAGCCCATGAACACGGTAATGGTATGAATGATGAGCTCTTTCATATTATTCCTTTGAAAATATGTAGTTAAATACGACAGCAGAATGTATTTAATCTTAGATACAAATAATTATTAGAAATAGATAGTAGAGCAAGTGTGAATAAAAAACAGCCAGCATAAGGCTGGCTGTTTGGTTTTAGTGATAGGTGTAGAGTTTTAGTCGTCCGTTATTGCTTGATTCTCAACTAACAGACTCTACATAACAGGCAGATTGTGGGACTCACTTTGTCGTTATGCGTGTTGAGATTCACTCACTGCCACAGCCAATGCAACCGTCGATCCGACCATTGGGTTGTTGCCCATGCCGATGAAGCCCATCATCGCCACGTGAGCAGGAACTGAAGAGCTACCTGCGAACTGAGCATCAGCGTGCATTCTGCCCATGGTATCGGTCATGCCGTAAGACGCTGGGCCTGCTGCTACGTTATCTGGGTGCAATGTTCGACCTGTACCGCCACCTGAAGCAACTGAGAAGTATGGCAAACCTTGGCGAGTGCGTTCTGCTTTGTAGATACCAGCAACAGGGTGTTGGAAGCGTGTTGGGTTGGTTGAGTTACCCGTGATACTCACATCCACTTCTTCTCTGTGCATGATTGCCACACCTTCACGTACATCATCAGCGCCGTAACACAAGATCTCGCCACGAGGGCCTTGTGAGAAGCGGCGACGTTCTGTTTCAACTAGCTCACCCGTTTGGTAATCAAATTGAGTGCGAACATAAGTAAAGCCATTGATGCGAGAGATTAGGTAAGCGGCATCTTTACCTAGACCGTTCAAGATAACTTTCAATGGTGTTTTGCGTGATTTGTTCACGTTCAGTGCAATCTTGATCGCACCTTCTGCAGCAGCAAAAGACTCATGGCCTGCAAGGAAAGCAAAGCAGTGGCTCTCTTCATTGAGAAGGCGAGCAGCCAGTGCGCCATGGCCGATACCGACTTGGCGTTGCTCCGCAACACTGCCGGGTTTTGTGAATGCTTGAAGGCCTTCACCAATGATATTCGCTGCTTGTTCTGCGTTGTTCGCTTTACGGAACAGAGCCAATGCTGCACCAAGAGTGTAAGCGTCAGCTGCGCTTTCAAATGCGATAGGTTGAGTGTCCATCACTAATGCTTTTGGATCGACATTGTGTGATAAACAGTATTGGTTTGCTTGCTCTAAAGAGTCGAAGTTCATTTCTGCCAATACGCGAGTTACTGATTCATTAAATTGAGTGTTCATCATATCTTTCCTCTTTTATTGGCAAAAATTATTGTTGACGTGGGTTAATGGTGGTTACGGCTTCGTCGAAGCGACCATAAGTCCCTGTCGCAAGGTCAGCAGCTTCGTTCGCTGGTACGCCTTGGTTAATCGCCTTCATCATTTTGCCGAGGTTGAGATATTCATAGCCAATCACTTCGCTGTGATCATCAAGTGCAAGCTTAGTTACGTAACCTTCTGCAAGTTCTAGGTAACGAACGCCTTTCGCTGAGGTTGAATAACTGGTGCCGACTTGGCTACGCTGTGTTTGACCTAAGTCTTCTAGTGCTGCGCCGATCTCTAGGCCACCTTCAGAGAAAGCAGACTGAGTTCGACCGTAAACAAACTGCAGGAAGATTTCGCGCATCGCTACGTTGATCGCGTCACATACTAAGTCAGTATTCAGCGCTTCTAGAATGGTTTTTCCGGTGAGGATTTCCGCAGCCATCGCGGCAGATTGAGTCATACCTGAACAACCAATCGTTTCGATTAATGCTTCTTCGATGATGCCGTTTTTTACGTTAAGAGTCAGTTTTGCAGCACCTTGTTGTGGTGCACAAGTGCCAACACCGTGGCTTAAGCCAGAAATAGCGATGACATCTTTTGGGCTAACCATTGCGCCTTCAACTGGAATTGGAGCTGAATTGTGAAGATCACCCCTTTGAATAGGGCACATTGATTGAATTTCTGAAGAGTAGTGCATAATGTTTTCTCACTTATAGAGCCATTTAAGGCCTAGGGCGTTGAGAAAACAGGACGTGTTGGAAGAGGTGCGGCTAATTCACTACAGATCTTGAGTATCGATAATCCAAAGGTGTCATGGAACTTGGTCTTAATAGACTAAGTCCATTTCAAAATGGAGGAATAGCGATACGTCCAACAGTATTACCTGTTTTCGATTCTGTAGGAGTCATTAGCACTGTTCGGAAAGAACGGGCGGTTGAAGCAAAAGCTTAGGTGGAACCCCATCACCTGATGGCTATAGATTAGATCTTCCTCACACTTTCATGCAAGCGAATGTTTAGAGCGATTTCGACTATAAACAAGCTTCATTATATTTCGATAAGTATAAAAAAACGCCAATAACGAACTCTGATTAGAGGCGTCATTGACGTTTTTTAGAAAGGTATCAGCTAGTTAAGCTGCATCTTCTTCTGCGTCTTCAACAGCTTCAAGCTTCTTAGCTTTTTTCGGAGCTGGCTTACGCTTAGCACCTAATGCGTAAAGAACTTCTTCTTTGTTCTTCGCTAGGTACATTGCAAGTTCTTCTTGCTTGCCTTCATCTTCAACTAAATCGCTTTTGCCTAACAGTTCAAAAAGCTCATCAGCCATATCCAGCATTTTGTCGTATGCGTCAGCTTCGGCTTTAGAGGTAAAAGTCATTTTCTCTTCTCCGTTGCGTTCCACCACGTACTTGACGATAACAGCCATGGTTAATCCTCTAAGTTTGATAAATTTTACTGGCTTTTTATACAGTTTCTGATGTTAAAAGTCCAGTTGGAGCCCGTACTATGCGGCCTCAATCTTGATGTGCCGCCCAGTCTTCACAATAACTCATGAAAGATTTCAGCAGTGGGCTTTGATATTTGTCTTTATGGACCAGCATCCAGAATCGGCGTTTCATATCAAGTGGCACATTAAGCGCTTTTACTCGGCCTGAATCGATCGCTCGCTGAGCAGCTAAACGAGACAAACAGGCAAAGCCAAGACCGGCAGAAACAGAGTTGATGATTGCTTCTGTGGTGTTGAGTTCAAAAGATTCATACCAATGTTCGATGCGCGGTGCGACGGCACGAAGGAAAAACTCGCGAGTCCCTGAGCCTGATTCACGTAAAATCCAATGGCTGTCTTCTAAATCGCTTAAAATCACTTTTTCTTTGGCAACGAGAGGATGTTGATTACTAACAATAATGCACATTTCATCGCTGCTAAACTGACTCGAAATGAGTTCAGGGTGTAATGTTTTTCCTTCAATTAGCGCGATATCCAGTTCATAATCCACCAACTTTTGGCAGATCAGTGCACTGTTTGAAATGAACAAGCTTTGATCCTGATGTTGAGTTCGTTCGCGAAAGCCTGACAAAATAAACGGTGCGACCTGATTACCAATCGTGTCACTCGCGCCGACCTTTAGATTGCCACTTAAAGGCTGATCATCACGGAACAAAACATCAATACCAGCAGCACGATGTAATATTTCATCCGCCAATGGAAGTAACTTATGTCCCTCTTGGTTGAGAATTAATCGGTTGTTGACCCGGTCAAATAGAGAGTGGCCGAGTTGTTTCTCCATTTCGCCTAGTGCCATGCTGACCGCAGCTTTAGACAGAAACAGAGCCTCAGAGGCAGCAGTCAATGTCGAGTGCTGAGTAATAGTGACGAACACTTTGAGCTGTTTTATTGAAATATTAGCCATCAGATTCCTAGTTTTACTCTGCTGGTGAAAATGGATTCTGTTCAGTATTGATGAACACTTGTTATATATAATTGGATATTGTTTAACGAAGCGCAAGCGTATTATGGCTTCAACAAGCTGATGAGTTCACAAGTTTAGTGAATTAGGTTTAAGAGAGGCTGACATGATTCAACGTATTAAATATAGATTAACAGGAGCTCCAACACCCATGGCAGGGTTAGCACTCGCAATTGCAAGCTTAGGCTGGTGTTGGGATGGTGTTCTAGTCGCACAAGGTATCTTACACACACCGGGTTTGGTGCAGTGGATCAGTGCTGGCATTGCGGCGGTATTACTTCTTGTTTTAGCTGTGAAATTTTTGATTCATGGTCACCTATTGCGTGAAGATCTTGCTCACCCTGTTGTCGGCAGTGTGGTACCAACATTTGCAATGGGGTGCATGGTGGTGTCAGCGTCTTTGGCGCCAATCTCTCAATTCTTACAAGAAGCTATGTGGTTGGCTTCTGTGGCTTTGCATGTTGTGTTTCTAACGAGCTTTTTGTACCACAGAGCTAAAAACTTTGAGATTCACCACATGGTGCCAAGCTGGTTTGTGCCACCGATCGGTATTATCGTCGCTGACGTCTCTTTCTCAGGTAATCCAGTTTTAGAGCCAGTAGCTAACGCGACTTTGGTATTCGGCTTATTGGTTTACGCAGTAATGCTACCAATCATGGTTTACCGTTTGATCTTCTCTCACGAAGTGCCAGATGCTGCAAAACCAACGATTGCGATTATGGCAGCACCGGCAAGCCTATCTTTGGCGGGTTACTTAACCGTTACTGCTAACCCTTCACCTGTGATCATTGGTTTACTATTTGGTATTGCAGTGTTGATGACGTTCATTATCTATATGGCGTTTTTCAAACTACTTCGTCTTCCATTTAGCCCTGGTTATGCAGCGTTTACCTTCCCAATCGTGATTGGTGCAACAGCCTTGTTCAAACTGGCTGCGTGGATGCAAGCACAAGGTATTGAAGCGCATTACATCAATCAAGTGTTTAACCTAGCTTATTTAGAGCTGATTGTTGCGACGTTGGTGGTAGGTTATGTCGCGATTCGTTACTACATGAACTACAAACCTCATCGTGTTTTAAGTGCGGTAGCCGGCAGATTGTAAAGGACAATAGTTCAAAAGATAAACGGACCTTAAGCTTTCAGTATTTCATAAGCTTATATTGCTCATCCAAACTCGGCACTTATGCTAATCTGGCTTTATATTGTGGCAAGATTAGCGTGAGTGCACTTTGTTTACTGTTTACCATTCCAATAAAGTCGATACTTTAAAAATTCTTCTCGTTCACTTGATCAAAAGTGACCCTTTAGCCAATCCTTTCGAAAAAGAGCAGATCTTGGTTCAGAGCCCGGGTATGTCTCAATGGCTTAAGATGGAACTCGCCAAAGAGTTTGGTGTAGCAGCAAATATAGACTTTCCTCTTCCAGCAACCTTCATTTGGGATATGTTTACCCAAGTGCTTCCTGATGTGCCTAAACGCAGTGCTTTTAACAAAGAAGCGATGACGTGGAAGTTGATGAGTTTGCTACCGGCTAAACTTGGCCACCCTGATTTCTTACCTCTGCAACGCTATCTTGAAAATGACGAAGACGGCTCTAAGTTGTATCAATTAGCCGAGAAAATTGCCGATATCTTCGATGGTTACTTGGTGTATCGGCCTGAATGGATGGCGATGTGGGAAGTGGGAGAGCCCGTTGCTGAATTGGTCGATGATGAAGGGCAGCAAGAGCACCCTTGGCAACCGATCTTGTGGCAAGCACTCTATGAGCAAACCTTGTCTCAAGGCCAATCAAAATACCACCGTGGCAATTTGTACCACGACTTCATTGAAGCGCTAGCCAATCAACAAGGTCAATTGCAGCATCTGCCGAAACGCTTATTTGTGTTTGGTATTTCGTCACTGCCTCCTCGCTACATGGATGCCTTGAAAGCGCTTGGAGAACAGATTGATGTCCACCTTATGTTTACCAACCCAAGTAAGCCTTATTGGGGAGATATCAAAAGCCTCAAAGATTTAGCAAGGTTTGAGGCTAAGCAACGTAAAAAGCTCGCTTTGTCTAACAATATGCTCTCATCAGATGGCTCGTCTTCCCTAATGGAAGGGGGGAAATATGAAGTGCATGATGAACTTCATATTGATAATGCCATTGGAAATAACTTATTAGCTTCGATGGGAAAATTAGGACGAGATAACTTACTTTTGCTTTCTGAGGGAGACACTGAGGAGTATCAATTTTTTATTGATGTAGAGCGAGATGGTTTACTGCATCAAATTCAAAGAGATATCCTTGAATTGGAAGAGCATCGCAATGATGAGATTTTGGATTCTAGC
Source organism: Vibrio sp. 10N.286.52.F8 (assembly GCF_041468745.1). Classification (NCBI taxonomy): domain Bacteria; kingdom Pseudomonadati; phylum Pseudomonadota; class Gammaproteobacteria; order Vibrionales; family Vibrionaceae; genus Vibrio; species Vibrio sp. 10N.286.52.F8. Next base: position 61,384 of record NZ_JBFRJF010000006.1, on the reverse strand, counting down.
AACCATAAACAAGTGGTTGAGCTGGGCGATCGTTCGTTGACGGTACACGCTTGTCACAGCCCAATGCGCGAGGTTGAAGTTCTTCATGATCAGTTGTTAGCAATGTTTGACGCTGACCCGACATTAAAACCACGCGATATCATTGTGATGGTGGCAGACATCAATGCTTACAGCCCTGCTATTCAGGCGGTATTTGGTAATGCTCCGGGTGAGCGTTATATCCCTTACTCGATCTCGGATAGAACGGCAGACCAAGAGAGCCCAATTCTGACCGCGTTCATGCAGTTGGTCGCGTTACCGAACACACGTTGTCTAGCTTCTGAACTTCTAGAGCTATTAGAAATCCCAGCGATGATGGCACGCTTCGGTATTGATGAATTTCAATTTGAACAAGCTAAGCAGTGGGTTGAAGAAGCGGGTATCCGCTGGGGCGTCGATTCTTCTACGGCAACAGAGTTTGATTTGCCTGCCACCGAGCAAAATACTTGGCTATTTGGTATCCAGCGTATGTTACTGGGTTATGCGATGTCGGATTCCGCAGGTTTGTTTGAAACTGGACACTCTCCAATTGCAGCTTATAACGAAGTTCAGGGCATTAACGCCGAACTTGCTGGTAAGTTAGCGCACTTTATTGATCGTATTGCCCATTACCGTCAACGCCTTGCTGAGACGCAATCCATCGATATGTGGCGTGAAACCTTGCTGCAAATGATTGATGATTTCTTCGCCGTTGAGCTAGAAGGCGAGGTGGTGCTTAAGTCGATTCGTGATGCACTTTCTCAACTGAATGAACAGCTTGATGATGCCTTGTATGAACAAGAACTGTCGCCAAGCATTATCTACCAGTACCTCAATAATAAGTTATCTGGCGCGCGCATTAGCCAGCGTTTCTTAGCTGGCCAAGTTAACTTTTGTACCTTGATGCCGATGCGTTCTATTCCGTTCAAAACCGTCTGTTTGTTAGGTATGAATGATGGTGTTTACCCTCGCTCAATGCCGCCAGAAGGTTTTGATCTAATGAACGGACGCACTCGTCCAGGTGACCGTTCTCGTCGTGATGATGACCGTTACCTATTCTTAGAAGCGATGTTGTCGGCGCAAGAGTGTTTATACATCAGTTATGTCGGCCGCTCGATTCAAGATAATACTGAGCGAGTACCGTCGGTATTGGTTTCTGAGTTGATTGAGTACTGCCACCAGAACTACTGCCTAAGTGCAGATCAAGCGTTACCAAGTGATGATTCTGGTATCAAACTGACTCAAGCAATCAGCTTTGAACACACCATGACACCATTTAGCCCAGCAGCCTTTACGCAAGGTGATGCAGGTCATGTATTGAGCTACGCCAAAGAATGGCTTCCTGCGGCAAATCGTTCTGGTGAGCGCAGTGGTGAATTCAATCGTGCATTGGATGACTATTTGTTGGGGGCAACGTACCCGTTGGAATTGGACCTGGTTGAGTTACAGCGTTTTTGGCGTTTGCCAGTGCAGTACTTCTTTAATCGCCGTCTCAAAGTGGTGTTTGAACCGCCACTTCCTGTAATGGAAGACGATGAGCCATTCGTACTCAATGGACTAGAGAGCTTCCAGCTTAAAGATGCGCTGCTGCAAGTGTTGCTGGACCACCCAGAAGGTGCAGACGAAGCGGTGCGACTGTTTGTCTCTGAGCAAAAAGCCCAAGGTCGATTACCGGTCGGCGCCTTTGGTGACATCGAATTTGAAACCAATCGTGTTCAAGCGGAAGACTTAGCCAAAGAGATTAGATTTGTGAGCGGATCACCGCAGCAAGATCTCGAAGTGAATATCGAGTTTGACGTGTTAGGCGAAGGTAAGCCTGTTCGCTTGATGGGGTGGTTAACTCAAAACTATCAATCAGGTCTAGTGCGTTTCCGTAGCGGCAAAATACGCTCTCAAGATTACTTGGCTGCGTGGATTGATCATCTATCCTGCGCTGTTATGGGACACGGAAAAACGACCCATATTATTGGCTATGACAGAAAAGAGGGCGTGGTTCACCAAACGCTACAACCTATCGGCGATGCGCAGCAAGCGAAGAGTATATTAGCTGAGTTAGTACGACTGTTTTATCAAGGTATGACTGCACCATTGCCATACTTCCCGAAAACGGCATTAGCTGGTGTTGAAGCGGGCTTTAGTCGTGGTAAGTGGGTCGATGATGAAGAAAAGTCACTCAAGAAAATGGCCGATACCTTTAATGACAGCTTCGCCTTCACGGGCGAGGGTAGAGATACCTACATCTCACGAATCTGGTCTAAATGGGACGATGAATTGGCTACTGAGTCGCGTATGTATTCAACGCTTGTGCTACAGGCGGCAAGGTTGGCTACTGCCGATCTGGAAGATCAGGAGTAGGTGGCTGTGATCGACAAGATCAATAGCGAGTGCGCTGAATTAATGAAAGACAAAAGAGAGTCGCTGGTAAGCGTTTGGTACGCTTGCTTTCAAGATGAAGGGAATCAAGGTGAATAGAAGCAAGGTACAGGAAATAAAGTGGCCGCCAGTAAATCATTATTAGTGTAGGGCGTTCGCTGTACGGCCACAGGTCAGAGGGACCATTATTCTGTGGTTCAAAGTAACGCCGTAAAGTACAAAACTCGTACGTGCTCCTGAACTCGTGGGCGCATAGTAGCGAGGCGATCCGAATTGATCCGTGAGAGAGATCGCACTAACTATTAACAAATTAGCGTAGGACGTAAATTGAATGACGTTTTCCACGCTAGGTCACATTTGTAACAACACATTTATCAGAAGGCAGTAAGGCATGACGACCACAAGCAGTGTTCAGGTAATCGCTCCACAGACACTCGATACCATGACGTTTCCACTTCATGGCGCGCGTTTAATTGAAGCATCAGCGGGTACAGGTAAAACATTTACCATCGCTGGCTTGTACTTACGCCTACTGCTCGGGCATGGCACGGCCGCTCCACAAGGTGATCTGACTGAAGCCACTCGACACCATGAGCCGCTAACCGTAGACCAAATTCTGGTGGTGACCTTTACTGAAGCAGCTACGGCTGAGCTGCGAGATCGTATTCGTGCTCGTATTCATGATGCACGCATTGCGTTTGCACGTGGGCAAAGTGACGACCCAGTGATTGCTCCTTTGTTACAAGCCATCGATGATCATGCTGGCGCGGCTAAAACTCTGCTTAACGCTGAAAGACAAATGGATGAGGCTGCGGTATACACCATTCACGGTTTCTGTCAGCGAATGTTGACTCAAAATGCTTTTGAGTCTGGAAGCCGCTTTGATAACGAATTTGTGACCGATGAAAGCCACCTAAAAGCACAAGTAGTTGCTGACTATTGGCGTAAACAGTTTTACCCGCTGCCCATTCAACTGGCTGGTGAGGTTCGTAATATCTGGGGTTCACCTGCTGCGTTATTAGCAGACGTAAATCGTTATCTGACAGGATCTCCGCTGAAATTGACGGTAGATGCGATGTCGGGCGACTTGCAAACTCTGCACAACCAAAACCTAGATAAAGTGAAGCAACTTAAAGCGCTGTGGTGTGAATCCGAAGCGGACTTTTTGGTTTTGATCTCTGCTTCGGATGTGAACAAACGTAGCTACACCAAGAAGTCTCTGCCGACATGGTTAGAAGCTGTGACAGCATGGGCGCAGAGCGACACTCATGATTATCAATATCCAGATAAGTTAGAGAAGTTCTCGCAAGCCACTCTCATTGAAAAAACACCGAAAGGCACTGCACCTCAGCATGCAGTTTTCGGAGCGATTGAGGATTTCTTAAATCACCCAGCTGATTTGAAAGCTCCGTTATTGGCGCATGCGATTACTCATTGTCGAACTATGCTAGCAAAGGCGAAACAGCAAAAGCAGTGGTTGTCGTTTGATGACCTACTGACCCAGTTATCTGCGTCGATCGATGTCGATGAGCAGTCACTGCTGGTGGAAAGGATTCGCACGCTCTACCCGGTGGCGATGATCGATGAATTTCAGGATACCGACCCACTGCAATACAGTATTTTTAGCCGAATCTATCTTGATAATCCGCAGTGCGGCTTGTTTATGATCGGTGACCCAAAGCAGGCGATTTATGGCTTCCGTGGCGCAGATATCTTTACCTATATCAAGGCGAGAAACCAAGTTAGTGCTCACTACACCTTAGGCACTAACTGGCGCTCAAGTGCCGATATGGTCAGTGCGGTAAACCAAGTGTTTATGAATTCGGACAGCCCGTTTATCTACGATCAAGACATTCCATTTTTGCCCGTTGCTGCCAGTCCATCAGCCGACAAACGCCAATGGGTGATGAACGGAGAAACTCAGCACGCACTTACCTTTTGGCTGCAAGAGGCTGAAGATAAGCCATTGCCGAAAGGTGAATATCACAAGGCAATGGCAGAAGCGACAGCGAGTCAAATTCAAATTATTCTGACCGCTTCTCAAAATCAACAAGCCTATTTTGATAACGGCAAAAAACAACATGCCGTGAATGCGGGTGATATTGCTGTTTTGGTTCGAACCGGTAGTGAAGGTCGTCTGATTAAGAACGCGTTGTCGGAACAAGGCATTGCGAGCGTGTATTTATCCAACCGAGACAGTGTGTTCACCAGCTTGGTCGCACAAGATATTCAACGTTTGTTGCAGGCGGTGCTGACACCTGAAAATGACCGAGCATTACGCGCCAGTTTAGCGTCGGAGTTGTTTGCTCTGGATGCCGCATCATTGGATGAACTCAACAACGATGAAGTGGTGTGGGAAAACGTCGTTAACGAGTTTAGAGAATATCGTAAGTTGTGGCTTCAGCGCGGCGTGTTGCCAATGCTTCGCAGCGTGATCAGTAAACGACATCTCGCGGAACGCTTACTGGAAGAAGAAAATGGTGAGCGCTCACTCACTGATTTAATGCACATTGGCGAATTGTTGCAACAAGCTAGGCAGGAGCTCGACAGTGACTATGGCTTGTTGCGTTGGTTGGCAGAAGCGATATCAGATGCACAAAATGGTTTAGGCGGCAGTGAAGATGACATTCAACGTCTTGAGTCAGAGAGAAACTTGGTTCAAATCGTTACTATTCACAAATCGAAAGGTTTGGAATATGACCTTGTATTCCTCCCATTTGTCGCGAGTTACCGAGAAGCGAGCGAAGGCAAATTCTACGACCATGATTCAGACACCACAGTACTCGATATTACTGGCAGCGACAGTGCCTTAGCGCAAGCCGATAAAGAACGACTAGCGGAAGATTTGCGCCTGGTTTATGTAGCGCTGACTCGTGCGGTTTATGGCTGTTTTATTGGTATAGCGCCACTGCGTAAAGGGCGTTCAACCAAAGAACCGACAGGCGTGCATTTGAGTGCGATGGGCTACTTGGTTCAAAACGGACAAGAGCAGGGTATTGCCGAATTGCATCAAGCTCTAACGGCAATTGAAGGCAAAAATTCAAGTGTGCTGCTAGCCGAAATTCCAACCGCTCACGAGCAAGTGTTTGTACAAACCGAGCAAGTGAGCGAAGACTTACATGCGAGCGAACTCAAGGCTTCAATCGACCGGGCTTGGCGTATCACCAGTTACTCGGGGCTTGTAAAGCAAGGCAGTCACGGTGCGAGTCATGACGCGACCATTGAGGTGTCTGGCTTTGATATTGATTCGGCTGATGAGCAGGATGAGTCTGAGTTGATTGAGCCTGAACGCTCTATCTTTACGTTCCCTCGTGGTGCTCGCCCAGGTACTTTCTTACACACCTTGTTTGAGGAGGTTGAATTTACCGAGCCAGCAACCAGTGAACATAACACGCAAGTAATCACTCACTTATTAGAATCAGAGCAATACGAACTCGAGTGGCTACCTGTGCTTCAGCAACTGGTCGATACGGTACTGAACACCGCGTTGGATGGTAAGAGCTTAAAACTAAGTGAGAAAGACTCAACACAACGATTAGTTGAGATGGAGTTCTTACTACCAATCGAAGTGTTGGCTGCATCTGAATTGAATCAAACCATTCAATATCATGATCCGTTATCGGCAAAAGCGGGCGACCTAGGTTTCCAAACCGTGCAAGGTATGTTGAAAGGCTTCATCGATTTGGTGTTCGAGCATCAAGGTAAATACTATGTTCTTGACTGGAAATCGAATCATTTAGGAGATGATGTTGCTGTCTACCATGGCGAAGCATTGAAATCGGCGATGGCTGACCACCGTTATGATCTGCAATATCAGATCTATGCGTTGGCATTGCATCGCTTTTTACGCAGCCGCGTTGCGGATTACAGTTATGAACAACATTTTGGTGGGGTTTATTACTTGTTCTTAAGAGGAATGGACGGTCAATCTCAACAAGGTATTTTCTCGGCGAAACCAACACTGGCTTTGCTCGATGAAATGGATCAATTGATTGACGGTAAAGTGATAGACAGACGTTCAGCACAATTGAATGACAATGAAACTGGACAGATGGGGCTTTTATAATGACAACAACGACCACTAATACCGGCATAGATACTGCGAACACAGCAAAGCCAGTTTCACTTATTCCTGAGCAACTGATGGATGTACTCCAGTTTCTTGCGGATAAGGGTTCTATTCGTCAGTTGGATTATCAATTTGCCCGTTTTCTTGCTCAGCAAGCCACGAGCTACCCTCAAGAGATCGGCTTTCTCGCGGGGGTAGTGAGCCATGAATTAGGCAAAGGACACATTTGTACTCAGCTTATACAGCAGCATACGACAGGCCCTGAACTAGCGGCAGATCTTGCTCAGTTACTTGGGTTATACGGTGAAACTGCACTGCAATTGAACCAAAAACTGTTGGGTATTGATTGGGTGGCTGTGCTTCAATCATCAAACTTAGTGGGAACGACCAACGATTGTGTTAAGCCTCTAATGTTCGATGGGCAGCGTGTCTATTTACAGCGTTATTGGAACTACGAAGTTGTGTTGGCTGAGACCTTAAACCGTTTAAGTAAGCCGGTAGAGTTCAATACTGAGCAGAAAAAAGCGCTGACTGAAACGCTCAATCTGCTTTTTGCACGTAGCTATCATTTTCTGTTTAACGCCTTAGCCAAGGCTGAAGCAAGCCAACAAACGTCTCAGGTATTACGCCAACAATTGGTGTGTGACCATCTTGATATTGTGAATGAGCAGGCTTTAGATTGGGGATCAATCGACCAAGCGATTGTACAAGCTAAGCAGGTGACGGACTTAGATGTGTTGGACGACTTGGTGCCGTTATCGGCATGTTTGAACTGGCAAAAAGTCGCGGCAGCGGTGGCGCTGAGTCGTCGTTTTGCGGTGATTTCTGGTGGGCCGGGTACTGGTAAAACAACCACAGTAACCAAATTACTGTCGGCGATGATCGAGCAATCGCTCAGCCAAGGTAAAACGCCAACGATTAAGCTGGTGGCACCGACAGGTAAAGCGGCGGCGCGTTTAACCGAGTCGATTGGTAAAGCGATTGAGCAGCTGCCATTAGCGCCTGAAGTGAAGGCCAACATACCAACTGAATCGAGCACGTTACATCGATTACTCGGCGCGATTCCTAACCGTGCTGAGTTTAGACATAACCGACGCAATCCACTCCACCTTGATATCTTGGTAGTGGATGAAGCTTCAATGGTTGATCTGTCGATGATGTATAAGCTGGTGGATGCACTTCCTGAGCACGCAAGGCTCATCTTATTGGGTGATAAAGACCAACTCGCTTCAGTAGAGGCAGGTGCTGTGCTCGGTGATATCTGTTCATTCAACTCTGCAGGGTACAGCACAGCGCAAGGCAATTTGATTGCAGAGATGACAGGTTTTGATGCGATAGCTAAACCAAGACAAGACAAAGCTGGAGCGGTGAATCCCCCTGCGATTGCGGATAGCTTGTGTATGCTGCAGAAGAGTTATCGTTTCGATGCGCGCTCCGGTATCGGTCAGCTGGCAAAAGCAATCAATAATGGTTCTGCGAATCAAGTAGACCAAGTGTTTGCCAAAGGTTTTGGCGATATCGAAAACCACCCTCTGTCGAGTGACAGCTATAACCTGATGCTGCGTACTTTGGTTAACGAGTATGGTGCGTACCTCAATAGAATGAATGTGCCGTTGGAAGAGTTAGAAACTCAAGAAGCGAGAGCGAAATCGGTACTCGATTTGTTCAGCCAATGCCGACTGTTGTGTTCCATTCGTGAAGGGGATTTTGGTGTTAAAGGCCTCAACCACAGAATTGAAAGAGCACTGGCCGCAAGGCGTTTGGTGAGCCCTCATAATGATGAGCTGTGGTATCACGGACGTCCTGTTATGGTGACGCGAAATGATCATGGCTTGGGTTTGTACAATGGTGATATTGGTATCTGTATGCTTGAGGCGGGTTCTAGTCAACCTGACTTAACCCCTCGTTTGAAGGTCTATTTTGAGTTGCCCGATGGCAGCGTAAAAGCTGTGCTACCAAGCCGAGTGCCCGATCATGAAACGGCTTATGCAATGACAATACACAAATCTCAGGGTAGTGAATTTGATCTGACCTTAATGATCTTGCCGCCAGATTTCAGCCCTATTTTAACGCGGGAGCTTATCTATACAGGTATTACACGTGCGAAGAAACGACTGATGATGTTCAGCGATACAAATGTGTTGAAGCGTGGGATTAAGGTGAAAACAGAGCGAGTGAGTGGTTTAGGCAGTCGCTTAACGAATTAGTCGTTATGGACGGCTAGAGAAGGTTTTGAACTTAGGGCTAGACAAACACAAAGCAACCATCCTTAGTTGCTTTGAGCGTTATTAGGAATCAGAGCCTAAAAACGCTCGAGTAAACGATATGTGGTTTATCTTGTACTTTGCTTGGCAATTCAAAATAAACTCTTTTAGATTCTCGCTAACAGGGAACACGCAGTGTACGTCTAGCCCTTCTAAGAATTGGTTATCAGCCATATCCCAAAAACTTTGCAGCGAGTTACAAACAATGGTTCTCATATCAATATTGCTCTTTTTGCTGTTTATATTAACGAGCAGAGCTAATGTTAGCGTGCTGGCCGTCAACGGGTATAGCAATCCGTGCAGTGACCACCTCAATGAGTTCGACATGACTATCGAGATGGCAATTCCAATAAAAACATTTGTTAAGATTATTAAAGCGTCTAAATTCTATACAATTATACGTGTGAGTGAAAGTGCATAGTTAATAAATCTCATATAGAAAACGATTACATTTGCAATTATTTTTCCTTTGAAGTGAGATTTTAGTCCAAAACTTTATTTACACATTTAACGCTAAGATTTTTGAGTTACGTTGATAGTTGTACAGCCCCTGTTTTTCCATCGGTAGCTCATCAACTCCGATCTCGTAAAACCCTTGTTCACGGAACCAATGCAGGCTATGTGTGGTTAAAACGAAAATTTGGTCGATATCACGAGACTTCGATTGATGACGCATGTAGTCCAGTAATATTTGCCCGCGGTTGCCATCACGATAATCAGGATGAATAGCCACGCACGCCATCTCCGCCATATGATCTTCCGGGTATGCGTAAAGCGCTGCGCAACCGATAATCAGCCCGTCTTTTTCAATAATGGTAAATCGGTGGATTTCTTGCTCTAGCTGTTCTCGAGAGCGGCGCACTAAGATGCCTTGTTCTTCAAGAGGGCGAATAAGGTCAAATATGCCACCAATATCGTCAATCTGAGCTTGTCTTACTTGCTCGGCACTAGCCATGACCACTTGGGTTCCAATACCGTCAAAAGAGAACAACTCTTGGATTAATGCGCCATCTACCTTGTAGCTGATTAGATGACAACGAGGCACACCAGCTCGACAAGCGGAGATCGCTCCTTTCAAGAAGCGCAGTGTTCCTGTGCTCATGTCTTCGGCAGGATTTTGAGATTCCGTTAATCGTTCTAGAATTTGCTTGGCATCTTTAGGGAAGAGTTCGGCGAGCACGTTACCGCGTTCATCTGTTACCCCTTGTTCGGAGCAGAAGCCAATCAGCTTGTCGGCCTTTAGACGAATAGCAACTTGGGTAGCGACCTCTTCAGAAAGTAGGTTAAAGCTTTCGCCTGTCACGGAGCTGGCAATAGGGCCAAGCAGTACAATTGAACCTTGGTCAAGCGTGCGATTGATCCCTTCGATATCGATTCGACGAATACGCCCGCTGTGGCAATAATCCGTACCGTCATCCACGCCAAGCGGTTGAGCCGTAATGAAGTTACCACTCATAACATTGAGTTGAGTGCCTGCCATCGGTGTGTTGTTTAAGCTCATTGAGAGGCGTGCGGTGATGGCAAGTTGAAGCTGTCCAGCAGCCTGCATAGCGACGCCCAAAGAATATTCATCAGTGACCCTAATATTCTTGTGATAAGGCGTATGGCAATCTTGCTTGGCGAGCAATTGGTTGATCTGCGGTCTTGCCCCGTGAACGAGAACAATCTTTACTCCAAGGCTGTGGAGCAAGGCTATATCACTAATAATGTTACCAAAGTTCCTGTCGGCAACGGCTTCGCCTCCCAGCATAATGACCATGGTTTTGCCACGGTGAGCATTTACGTAAGGGGTTGATTGTCTGAAACCTTTTACTAGCGCTGTACTTCTTAATTTCACAGAACAAGTCCATTTTGTTTATTTATTCGATAATTTAGCATTTAAATTCAAATGTAAACAACACCTTTTTGGAATAAAGCGCAAACTATTCTTATCTAGGCTTCAATATATAAACTGTCTCAGTGTAGAATGCGCATAGTATCCTTATGAGTAGTCACCGAATGCAACAAGCTCCAGCAACAAAGAACAAAATCGATGAGATAACCAAAGGTCTCTACAGCGAAGCTGATCAGCGCAATCAATCTAAGTTGAAGCGTAAGATCATTGAACGTTGTTTAATGGTTCTAGCCTTAGTGGGTTCGTTTGCGGTGGTTTCTTTGTTCGGCGATGTGCTTTCCCGAGTGCAAAATGCGGCGACGCCCGACAATCTGATATACGGCACTTGGATAGAGCAAGATGTTGCACATTATGCGACCGATGAGTTTGTTCTGAATGCTAATGGTGTGTCAGTTCGTGGGTCTGTTGTTTCGACGAGCTTTGACTTTGATGGAAACTACTTTGAATACAAGGCGGGTGATAAAACCTATCGCTTCCGCATGACCAATTCTGACAATACAGAAATGGTGCTCGATTCTGACAGTCACTACAATCCCATCTTCCGCCTTAAGGGCCATATCGATAACTCCGTCCGATAGGTTATCTTCTTGTAAACTCTTACAATCTAAGATTGTGTTATCTGACTGTTTTTGTCATCCTCGATGCATAGAATTTTTAGGATGACTCTTGTGATTAAAAAATGGCTTCCCCTTGTCGCTGCCTCTTTGTTATTTGGCTGTGCTCAACCCACTGATCTTGCTCAGCAACACCTTGATGACGAATTTCCTCGCACCTTGAATAAGGTCGATCAGGTTGAATCCAATAAACCAAGAGACTACACCGCATTTGCAGAACAAGCTGAGATGGTGGTTTCTAAATCCCCTTCGATGGCTAAAATCTATGAGCCGCTTTATCAACAACTCAATGAGTGGGCGATGCTGAGTGGAGATCCAAGCGAGCTAGCGAATTTTGGCGTTCAAACCGCTCAACTAGGTGGTGGTGATAAACAAGGCAATGTTTTGTTCACGGGCTACTTTTCTCCTGTGATGGAGCTGCGCCACGAAGCGAATGAAGAATATCGTTACCCTGTTTACGGGCTTCCTGAGTGTGGTAAAGAGTGTCCAACACGCCAAGAGATTTACAACGGCGCACTAGAAGGTCAGGGCCTTGAGTTAGGTTACTCAGCAAACCGTATCGACCCATTTATGATGGAAGTACAGGGCAGTGGATTTGTACACTTCGGTGATGATGACACGCTGCAGTATTTCGCCTACGCGGGTAAGAACAATAAAGCTTATGTGAGCATTGGCCGTGTTCTGATTGAACGAGGCTTAGTTCCACGCGAAAAAATGTCGCTAAAAGCAATCAAAGAGTGGGTATTGGCAAACGATCCTGAAGTGGTCAAAGAGCTGCTTGAGCAAAACCCATCTTTCGTGTTTTTTGAAGCGAGAGACGACCTATCTGTGATGGGTAGTGCGGGCATTCCTCTATTACCTATGGCGGCGGTTGCGGGCGATCGCTCTATCTTGCCTATGGGGACGCCGATTCTTGCTGAGGTTCCATTATTGAATGCTGATGGTACTTGGAGCGGCGCTCATCAACTAAGACTGCTATTGGTTTTGGATACGGGCGGCGCGGTTAAGCAAAACCATTTGGACCTTTACCACGGCATGGGCCCTCGAGCGGGTACAGAAGCGGGCCATTACAAGCATTTTGGTCGTGTGTGGAAGCTCGGTTTAGATGGCAGCGCAACTGAAGCGCCTTGGGCTTTGCCTCCTGAAAAGGTTGAGTAAGCTACAATAAAATAGGGCATTGAAAGCGAATCGCTAATCCCCTAGACTTTTTATTCAAGAGTGCGTATAAAACGCACTCTTTTCTTTTTCTCAGAAATAAATTGGCGGCAACAATGCGTGAATTGACCACTCCAGCTTCAGAAAACTATGACCAACGATTTGGTGGCACCCGTCGCCTATATGGCAATAGTGAAGTCGACATACTTAGAGCAGCACACGTGTGTGTGATCGGTATTGGTGGTGTAGGTTCATGGGCGGTTGAAGCGCTTGCTCGTACCGGTTTAGGTGAGCTGACTTTGATCGATATGGATGATGTGTGTGTGACCAACATCAACCGTCAGATCCACGCAATGTCGGGTACCGTTGGTAAAAGCAAAATCGAAGTGATGGCAGAGCGCGTTAAGCTGATTAACCCTGAGTGTAAAGTTAACCTGATTGACGACTTTATCGGCCCTGATAATCAGGCTGAATACCTATCGAAAGAGTTCGACTTTGTATTAGATGCGATTGACAGCATGAAAGCTAAGGCTTCACTGTTGGCTTATTGTCGTAGCAACAAAATCAAGGTGATCACTACCGGTGGTGCGGGTGGTCAAATCGATCCCACTCAAATCAAAGTGGCTGATCTGACGAAGACGATTCAAGATCCGCTCGCGAAGAAGCTAAAAGATACCCTTCGTCGTCATCATAATTTCCCTAAGAATCCAGCACGTAAGTTTGGTATCGATTGTGTGTTCTCAACTGAACAGCTGAAATACCCTCAAGCTGACGGCAGTGTATGTGCTGCGAAAGCGACAGCAGAAGATCCAAAACGTATGGATTGTGCGACGGGTTTTGGTGCGGCAACAGTTGTAACGGCGACGTTTGGTTTTGTAGCTGTTTCGCGTATCGTTGAAAAGCTGATTCAAAAGCACGCTAAGTAACGTCTTTTACTCAATTAACAATCGACTGGATATTAAAATGACCACATTCCCAAGCTCTCCATTCGGCACTGAAATTACCAGTGATGATATCGTCGCGAAGATGCAGACATTCAGCGGCTGGGAAGACCGTTATCGCCAAGTGATTCAATGGGGTAAGAAACTGCCAACGATGCCTGATGAACTGAAAAGTGAGCAGGTGATTGTCTCTGGCTGTGAAAGCCAAGTGTGGTTGGTTTCTCAGAATATCGATGGTGTTTGGCACTTTTGTGCTGATTCTGATGCGCGTATCGTTCGCGGTCTGATTGCTTTGGTGATGGCTGCGTATGATGGAAAAACATCAGAGCAGGTTCAAGCGTTCGATATTGATGGTTACTTTGAACAAATCGGTCTAATTACCCACCTTAGCCCATCTCGCGGTAATGGATTAAAAGCGATTGTTGCTCAAATCCAAGAGCTAAGTGCTTAATATCTCCTTGATACACAGAAGCAAAAAGGGTTGACGTTAAACGCCAACCCTAAGTAATTTCGCTACTCCCTAAAGCATATCAACGGCTTTTTCTATCGCCGCTACGAGCTTTTCAACATCATCCATGTTGTTGTAAATACCAAATGAAATTCGAACCGTTCCTTTCACATTAAGTGCATCCATTAATGGGTGAGCACAATGATGTCCTGCACGTACTGCGATACCTTGCTGATCCAGTAGAGTCGCTATATCTTGATGGTGAACACCATCCATCACAAAAGTAATCACACTTGCGTTAGGTTGATACCCTAAAATCTGAATGTCATCCAGTTTACTGAGAGCAAGATAAGTCTCGTGTTGTAGTTGGTGGATATGATTTTCGACATCTTGTTGTACAAAACCACTTAACCATTCTATTGCGGTGCTTAGTGCTATGGCTCCTGCCACATTTGGCGTGCCCGCTTCGAATTTGCCAGGCAGTTCTGAAAAAGTAGTGCCAGAGAAAGAGACGCGCTCGACCATTTTGCCACCACCATGCCAAGGTGGCATCGCTTCTAACAATTCAAGCTTGCCGTAAAGCACACCGATGCCCGCAGGGGCATAGAGCTTGTGTCCAGAGAATACGTAGAAATCCGCACCTAAAGCTGCAACATCGACTGGTTCATGGACAATGCCTTGCGCGCCATCGACGACGACCACGGCATTCATCTTATGTGTTTTCTCGATAACTTGTTCAATAGGTTGGCGAGACCCAGTCACATTGGTTATCTGGGCCAGAGCAACAATCTTGGTTCGTTCAGTCAACAGTGCATCAAAAGCAGCAAGGTCGAATTCGCAGTCAGATGTCATTGGGATTTTGATGATATTAGCACCGGTTTGTTCTGCCACAATTTGCCAAGGGACAATGTTGGCGTGGTGCTCCATTTCGCTCACCAGGATTTCATCGCCCGGTTGGAGGGTACTTCTAGCGTAGGTTTGAGCGATAAGGTTGAGTGCTTCGGTGGCACCGCGAGTCCAGATAATCTCTTTCGATGAGGTTGCGCCAATAAACTGAGCGACCTTATCTCTGGCAGCTTCAAACTGACTGGTCGCGTTCGCTGTTAAGCTATGGCTACCACGGTGAACATTGGCATTTTGTTTGGAGTAATATTGGCTAATGGCATCAATAACTACCTGAGGTTTTTGTGTCGTTGCCGCGCTGTCTAAGTAAATCAATGGTTGTTGATTGATGGTTTGTGATAGCGCAGGAAACTGCTCTCGGATGTGATTGATATCAAGCATCTATTCTTACCTAAATCTTGGAAATTGGTGCCAGCGTTATGCTTAGCGGTATTGTTATTTTATCGCGACTTGTTGACCGTTGCTGACTAATCTTGATGATTCCAGCTATTTTCTTGCTCTTTGACCTGATTGAACAGCTTTTGGTTAACAGGAACTTCTATCTGATGTTTAAGCGCTGTTTTTATTAGGTGTCCAGTGATGAAGTCGATCTCTGTCTTGCGTTGGTAAAACATATCCTGCTTCATGGATGAGTTGTTCTGCGCCGTGGCTTGGATGACCTGCTTGACACTTGCTTCTAATCCGTCGAATGAACAAGCGATCTCTTCGGCCTGCATAACTTGTGTGAGCTCTTCAACGATAGAACTTAAAATACCCTCAAACCTTTGGTCTGCAAGTTCACCATTCTTGATTTGTTCCAACCCAGTAAGTGGATTGATAGCACAATTGATGGCGAGTTTAGCCCAAAGCGCGGTTTTTATTTGTGGGTTCCAACTCACAGTGGGGAGAGCATCATCCAATACATCAACCAAAAACGTGCACTGTTGACCCGTTTGGTTAAAAGCACCCAACTGGGTTTGTCCTATTCCTGTGTGAGATACACTATTACGATCAGGTTTGAATGCTGCTTGGGTCGTGGTTGCCAATACTATCGGGTGAGCATTAATTTGAGTGGCAATGTTGTCGACCGCGCCCATTCCGTTATGCATGAACATGAGAATGGTGTCAGAGTCGAGATATTGAAGTAACGGAGTGGTGGCTTCTTCTACTTGCCAAGCCTTGACTGTGAAGATCACTAAGTCACTCGCTGATAGCTTGTCGATATTGTTATTGCTGAAGGAAAGTGAAGCTTGTCCATCAAGCGATAAGTCAATTGAGTTATCAGTGGAACGACTCCACAAAGACACATTATGACCAGCTTGAGAGAGTTTGATAGCCCACAAAGAGCCGATAGATCCAGGCCCAATAATTGAGATGTTCACAGCGATACCGAGATAAGAAAGTGATGCAGCAAGGATAGCGAGGCATTAAATGAAAGCAATAAAAAATGGCACCCGAGGGTGCCATTTAGGAAGTTTTCTTAGAAGTTCGATTAGAACTTGTAAGTTACTGCTACGTAGTGACCTACGCCAGAAGACTCAGCTTGTGCTGATGCATTCCATGGAAGGCCTTCGCCATCTGCAAAACCGTATACATCTTTGTATAGTTTTAGACCGTAGCCAACTGCGAACTGATCTGAGTGCCAGTAAAGACCGTTGAACATTGCACCACCATTGCTTGATGTTGCATACCCTTTACCTTCATCCATACCGAATTGGTAATCGATGTAACCTTGGTAAGAGATGAATGAACCGTTCTCGAAGAAGTGGAAAGGTTTGAACCAGTTAGTCGAGATTTGGAAACCGTTCCAATCTTTTTTGTTTGAGTCGTATGTACCGTAAAGGTTTAGACCCATTTTACCGAACCATGGAACCATTACGTCAGAACCAAGACCAATTTTTTGAGTGTTAACACCAGGGCTACCATCGATACAACCTGTAGCATCACAGTTAGTAGCACCACCACCGCCCCATTCCATAAGAGATGCAACGTATAGCTCTTGAACTGGACCAAAAGAAAGGTCTTTACCAGTTAGGCCATCGATAGACATACGAGGAGCAAACTTCATGAACATTTTTTCAGATTTTGCTTTATCGCTGCTTGAGTCCGACGTTAGGTTAAATACATCAACATAGCCGTAAAGATCGAAAATACCATTGCGACCACCAAACTCCATCTCTAGGTAATCATGAGTAGACTCAGAAACACCTTTCTCATTAAAAGCACCCATCAAGTTGAACTGTAGGAACTTGTAATCGTTCTTGTGGATGTCGCCGTCAGAATAATCCGCTGCCATTACTGGAGCAGAAGCTGCTGCTAGTAGGGCAAGAGCTAAAAGTGATTTACGCATAATGGAACTCTCTATGTTTAAAATAAGTAACCCGCTAATCCGTGCGTGTTTGTATGTCCGAATGCCGAGCATAATAGCGATTTTGTTCTCAAATAAAAGTGAGACAGAGTGAAAACTATAATTATTATGGTGAGCCTGATCACACTAACGATCTAAATGATGGAACTTTAATGTGTCAATGCATCTTGATGCACCTCTAATTCTATTGATTTTGTGAGATTAGATTATTTTGTGGATAAATCGGTGAAATACTGCGCTAAGCAAACGATTCTACTAAATAGAGTGACATGCATATCAAAATCAACAGTATTCCTTTCTAATCGTTTTCTCGTGAAAAATGACTCATTAAATCCACCTCTCAATCTTGTCTTTGATCTATTTTTGACCAACTGCGTAATGATGTTGGAATCAATTGATGAACAACTCATGTGATGACTGACTAGGAATTTCAACCTAGCTACTTTTGGAATCACGGAGAATTAAAGACAGTTCACTGCACTAGATTTTGAGGCAATTTTTAAAGATTAGATATTGGACTAATCATTTGTGTGACGAACTGGTCTAACTTTTTTGGAGAGAAGACCGATGAAATATTCACCAATACTCGCGGTAGCGATATCAGCCCTGTTCATTGTTGGGTGTGATGATGACGATGAACCAACAACTCAACTTCAAGCTGTACATGCATCGCCAGATGCCCCGTTGGCTAACGTTTTAGTAAATAGTCAGGCTCGTTGGAGCGGTGTCGATTATGCTCAAGCATCCGGATATGCCTCAGTAGATCAAGGCCAAACCACTCTGCAAGTCGATGTCCAACTCCCAGGTGACGCAGTAGCGACTGTGATTCCGCCAAGCCAATTCGATTTGAGCGGTGACCTAGATTACACCGTAATGGTGGTCGGTGATGCTGATGGTTCTAATAACCCGGTTGAGGCTTTAGTTGTGACGCGACCTTCTGAGGGAACGGCAACGAGTTCAAGTTTAGATGTGCAAGTTGTTCACGCGGCAACAGGGGTTGGAGATGTGAACTTATACGTAACGGCGCCGAATGATCCATTGGGTGCTCCGCTTGGCACTCTCGGTTATAAAGACTTTACTGACGTACTCAATATTCCAGCAGGGCAATACCGAGTGAGATTAGAAACCGTGAGCGGCAATGCTATTGCTTTTGACTCCGGAGAAATAACTCTGTCTGGCGGTAGCGAGCTAACGATCGCGGCTGTGCCAAGAGCTGACTCCAATAGCACTTCCCCAGTAAAATTGATGGTAATGGACGGTTTGGGCTCATCTTTAATCTACGACATGGCAGAAACTGCAGAAGTAAGAGTCGGTCATCTCGTTGATGGCGCCCCAGATGTAGATGTTTTTGTCAACGGAGCTGCATTTGCACCTCTTGCTGATTTGATGTTTAAAGAGATCCGTGGATTTTTAGATTTAGCAGCAGGGACTTACGATATTGACATCTTTGCCGATGGCACAACGACCAATACATTGATTGATGCTGACGGGGTGGCTGTATTTGCCGGAATGGATTACAGCATTTATGCAGTGGGTATGTTAAGTCCACTCAATTTGGAACCACTAGTTGTCCCTGAAAACCGTCGCCCGGTTGCGACCAGTGCGGTGTTAAACATTACTCATGCGGCGGCAAACCCAGTTGCAGCATCGGTTGATATCTACTTGACTGAGAACGTGGGAATATCTGGTAGCACTCCGGCACTAAGTGATGTGAAGTTCAAAGATTACGCGAATGGTATTTATGTTGCAGCGGGATCTTACTACGTGACAATTACTGTCGCAGGAGACCCAACTACTGTTGCCATTGACTCTGCGCCTGCAACTTTGGCTGACGGTGTTGTTTATCAAGTCGTCGCGATTGATGACTCGACGGGAACTGGTTTTAACTTGATCGTAAGTGATACAACAGATTAGCGTTTAATTATCGGCTGGCAGAAAGTAAAAGAGGGTAGCCCAGTGCTACCCTCTTCTCTTTTGTTTTCTTTTACTCTTATTCGTGGTTGTTTTTGGCTTTTTCTAATAAATCAGTGAAAAAGTGGCGTAACGAGTAGAGCATGATCAAACTTGGAATCACCATTAATGACGTTAGTATAAAGAAGGTTGACCAATCATTGAGGAAGTCGACCAGCTCACCGCTAAATGAAGCCAGAGTTGTACGACCGAAATTTCCAAGTGATGCTAGCAAGGCGTATTGCGTTGCCGAGAAAGCTTGCCCAGTTAGTAGCGTTAAGAAGGAAACGAATGCCACTGTCGAAAAGGCGGTCGTGAAGTTATCGACAATAATCGTTGCCAAGAACAGTGTTTCACTTGGGCCTGCTTGAGCGATCCATGCAAACATTAGATTACTGGCTGCCATGGCAACACCGCCAATCATCAGTCCGCGTACAATGCCGAATTTTACATTGAAGACGCTGCCTACCAAAGTGAAGAATATGGTTGCGCCCCAACCAATTAACTTCGAATAGTGGCCGATCTGTTCGTTACTGAAACCTATCTCTTTATAGAAGGTGATCGACATGCGACCTAGGAAGGCTTCACCTATCTTAAATAGGAATACGAACAGCAGTAGGGTGATGGCAACTTGAACTCCGTTTCGTTTGAAGAAGTCATAAAACGGTTCTAACACGGTAACACTGAACCAAGCCACGACTTTCGAACCGACAACCTTATTGTGGCGTTGCTGAGCCTGTTCTTGCAGGGCTTCGCGTTGTGTATTTGGCTCTCCGACAAAAAGAGTAAACAGCATTAGTACGACAACGACGCCTGCCATTCCGTAATACACGCCATTCCAACCGATTGAGTCTGCGTTAATAAAGGCAAGGTAGCCTGGTAGAGAATACCCCGTCCACCAACCAATTACGGCCATTGCAGAAGCTTGCGGCAGTTTTGATGCTTCGGATTTTGGGAAGGTATCAATACGAAATGCATCAATCGCGATGTCTTGCGTGGCTGAGGCAATGGCAATAGCGAGCGCCAACATTGAAGTAAACGCCAAGTTCTCTGCGGGATTGACGCCTGCGATGAATAAGGTACCGATTAAAACAATGGATTGGCAGAAAAAGATCCAACTGCGTCGCTGGCCGAGTATTGCGTGAAGCACCGGCAGTTTTACTCGGTCTACCAATGGTGCCCATAGAAAGTTAATCGCATACACGGCAAACACACTGCCAAAGTAGCCGATGGCAGCACGCGTTAAACCTGCATCTTTTAGCCAACCAGACATATTGGATCCAATAAGAACCCATGGGAAGCCACTCGAACAGCCGAGCATAAACACCCAAAGTAGGCGTTTATCTAGGTAGCTGCGGAAAGTCTGCATCCAAGAAAGAGAGGGAGTGCCTGATGACATAGTGCGTCCTTGTGTAGAAAAACGCCCTTAAGAAATAAGGGCGTTAGATTGGATTACTTAAGAAGGGTCACTTTAGTGATGACGATTGGGTCAACTGGTATGTCTGACATGCGGCCCATTCGCTTGGTTGGAATCGTTGCCATCTTTTGAACAACATCAAAACCTTCAGTTACTTTGCCGAATACAGCGTAGCCTGGGTTGCTACCTTTTGCGTTCAAGAAGTCATTATCAGAGAAGTTAATGAAGAACTGACGAGTTGCAGAATCTGGCGCATTAGTACGAGCCATCGCGATTGTTGCTGTATCGTTCTTCAAGCCATTGCTGCCTTCATTCTTGATAGGAGCGTAAGTTGCTTGTTGATTCATCTCTTGATCGAAGCCGCCACCTTGAGCCATAAAGCCAGGAATAACACGGTGGAAGATAGTGCCTTCGTAGCTGCCGTCAGCAACGTATTTTAGGAAGTTCTCCGCACTAACCGGTGCTTGTTCTTGGTTAAGCTCAATAGTGAAGTCGCCTAATGTTGTTTCCACGTTTACTTTAGGACCAGCCCAAACGCTTACGCTCACTAGCATTAATGCGATAGAAGATAAAATACGACCCATTAGAAACGTTCCTTCATGTAAGTTTGTAGCTCTTGGTCGTTAGCGATCTCAGTAAGAACCAAGTTGATCACGTCATTAAGAACCATAGAGATGTCGTCGTTAGATGCACTCAATGCACCAGTGCGTGTTGCAGTGCCGTTGAATGTTTTAACTAGTTTGCCTTCAGGCGTTTCAGCGGTAACTTCAAGCGTTACTTTACCGTCCATTTTGTTTTCCATAATGGTGTGCTCTACGGTAACGAGTGCTTCTTGAATCTCTAAAACAATCGAGTTTTCACTGTTTACGCTCGCACGAAAACCTTGAGACTCTAACTGCTGTGCAACAGCATTTTCTAGAGAAATACGCATGTTTTGCTTAGCGTGAATTGGCTGAATGTTTGAACGGCCACTATCAACCAATGCAACATATTGAGCGGCACGAACATCTTTACTGGTTAGTGTGTATGTTTTGCCTTGTACAAGGTTGCTTGAGCTTAGTGAAGCTTCTGGCATTACATTGATTTGTTCTTGCTGAGG
The DNA here is from genome assembly GCF_041468745.1 of Vibrio sp. 10N.286.52.F8. Lineage (NCBI taxonomy): Bacteria > Pseudomonadati > Pseudomonadota > Gammaproteobacteria > Vibrionales > Vibrionaceae > Vibrio > Vibrio sp. 10N.286.52.F8. Next base: position 39,892 of record NZ_JBFRJF010000006.1, on the reverse strand, counting down.
GGCTGAACATGCTGTCAAAGCCATAATAGAAGCAGCCAAAATCAGTTTTTTCATTCCTTTATCCTTTCTAAATTCACACCAGAAGCTCGGTATCTTAAATTCTTGTGAAGTCGTTTCTGCTTATTTATTAAAATTCGCAGGCTCTCTTGTTGCTTGTAATATCTCAAATTTTTGGTTTAGTTCAAGCGTTTCAACGTTAGCTTCACCAAATAGTCTCGCTAGTTTGACATCGTATCCGAGGTGTCGGTTGCCAATAACAATTAATTTGCCTCCATTGCTAAGAACATGCTTTGCATCACAGAACATTTGCCATGCAATGTGATCAGTAATCGCTTGTTGCTGATGGAATGGAGGATTACACATCACTAAGTAGGTGCTGTTTTTCTTAAAGCCATCTAAACAGTTGTTGGCGATGAACTGGAAGTTGCCGTCTTCACCAAGGTTATCCTTGACGTTTTGGCGTGCTGACTCCACAGCCATAAAGCTTTCATCCACACAGGTAATACGAGCTTGTGGGTTCAATTGCCCTGCTTTTACGCTCAATACACCGTTGCCACAGCCTAGGTCGATGATATGACGCAGCTCTGGATCTTGAGGGATATGCTCTAGCATATAGCGAGCGCCTTGATCGAGTGCTTCCCCTGAGTAAACATTTGGTAAATTTTTCAGGCGGATATCTTCACCGTCTACATCCCACTCCACAAAAGGCTCTACCGTTTGAACAGGTTGGCAATTTGGAGAAGAGAAAACCAAGCGGTGCTTTTTCTTCGCTAGTGATGTTTTGGTTTCGCCTAGGTACTTTTCGAACAGGTTAAGCGTAGAAGTGTGAATCTCTTTTACCTTGTTGACGCCAATCACTTGGCAGCCTACAGGCAATGCTTGGCGTAGCTGGCTCAGTTGCCAGATTAGGTGACGATTTGTTTTTGGCAGCTGCATGATCACAAGGTCGATACCGTGTGGGATATCATCCATCGTGTTCAAGAAGTTCACTCGGTTACTTTGATTACGCTGCAAGTTTTTCAGGGCGCCACGGTGAGAGATAAATGAGTCGCTCATCATAGTGACATCATGATCTTTCGAGAACCAAGTCGATAGGGCACCGAAGCTGTCGTTCATGATCAGGATGTGTTTACCAGGTTCAAGGTTCATCTCTTCAACATGGCTAATAATGTATTCGTCGCCCGCATCCCAAGCTTGAAGGGTTTCATTTGAACGTTTCGGGAAACGATGTAAGGTCAAAGTTCTGTCGTGAAGGGTAAGTTCGGTTTTCATTGCTTGAGATACTTATGTAAGAAATAACAAAGATATTGTCTCAAATGCAGGCTGAACAAGATAGAAAAAACTCAACCAAACCTATGCCATTCGCTATGAAATACTCAGACAGTCGACCGCTTAGGGTTTATACTCATCCCACGGATAATGCCAATACGTTATTAAGGAATCACAATGATCCAAGAAGTTATCGAAACAAAATTGCACAATGAGTTTTCACCAAGTCATTTAAGCGTGGTGAATGAGAGCTATATGCACAATGTTCCGGCTGGTTCTGAGAGTCATTTTAAAGTGATTGTTGTCAGTGATGTGTTTGAAGGTTTGCGTCTTATTGCTCGTCATCGAGCGGTAAATAAGGCACTTTCAGAAGAGTTAGCCAATAATATCCACGCACTGTCTATTCACACTTATACAAAAGATGAATGGATGAAGCAGCTAGATAGCGTGCCAGACAGTCCAATGTGTATGGGTGGCGGAAAGTAAGAAGGCCTATATACAGAGAAAAGCGCCATGGCACTTTTTTTGTCGTCAAACTTATGTATTTTCGTTCTTATATCACCCAAACTGATGTCAAATTGAACGGGCTCAAATACCTACAATGAGTAATGTTTTTATTAACAGTGTTTCAACATAACTAGTAAAATATTAGTTTGTGACAGAGTATTAATCTCTTGTTTAAAACACGATTCAAAAGCCATTTTATCTGTGCGGCTCGTCAAATTTATACATATTTGAGAGGCCATATGCTTCAAATCTCACCAAATAAAGGCTGTATTCAAGTTATTGGTCATGGCATCGAGTTGTCAAAAAATGCTAGAATATCGCACCTGATAAATCTCACATGATTCGTGTGGTGATTTTATTATGAAAATGTTGCGATTTTGGTATCTCAAATTTACCAAAACCGGACACTGTAATGTCGTGTCTAAGGGCGAGTTTAAAACGTCCTGAATTTACGCAATTAAAAGAATCTTTTTCCCGATAAAGTAGTGCAAGTGCGTATGATTACAATAAATAAGGGTTTGGATCTTCCTATCGCAGGAACTCCATCCCAGGTGATTAATGATGGTAAGTCCATCACTAAAGTCGCCTTGCTTGGCGAAGAGTACGTTGGTATGCGTCCTACGATGCATGCTCGCGTTGGTGATGAAGTGAAGAAAGGCCAAGTTCTTTTTGCAGATAAAAAGAACCCAGGTGTTGTATTTACTTCTCCAGCAAGCGGTAAAGTTATTGAAGTGAACCGTGGTGCTAAGCGTGTTCTTCAATCAGTAGTGATTGAAGTAGCAGGCAATGAGCAAATCACGTTCAATAGCTATGAAGCTAGCCAACTAGCAGGTCTTAACCGTGAAACGGTTAAATCTCAGTTAGTTGAGTCTGGCGCATGGACCGCTTTGCGAACTCGTCCGTTCAGCAAGGTTCCAGCCATTGATTCTGAAACTCAGGCTATTTTCGTTACTGCTATGGATACTAATCCGCTAGCAGCTGAGCCAGAATTAATCATTAACGAGCAGTCTGATGCTTTCGTTGCTGGTTTAGATCTTCTTTCAACTCTGACTAACGGTAAAGTGTACGTTTGTAAAAAAGGTACTAGCTTACCTCGTTCAGCTCAGTCTAACGTTGAAGAACATGTTTTTGATGGCCCACACCCTGCAGGTCTTGCAGGCACGCATATGCATTACCTATATCCGGTAAATGCACAAAATGTAGCGTGGAGCATTAACTACCAAGACGTTATCGCATTCGGTAAGTTGTTCCTTACTGGTGAGATTTACTCTGAGCGTGTTGTTTCTCTGGCTGGTCCAGTAGTTAATAACCCACGCCTAGTTCGTACTCAAATTGGTGCTAGCCTTGAAGAGTTGACGGACAGCGAGTTGATGCCAGGTGAAGTTCGCCTGATCTCAGGTTCAGTATTATCTGGTGTTCACGCTTCAGGTCCACATGCTTACCTTGGCCGTTACCATCAACAGGTTTCGGTTCTTCGTGAAGGTCGTGATAAAGAGCTATTTGGCTGGGCTATGCCTGGTAAGAACAAGTTCTCTGTTACTCGTTCATTCCTTGGTCACGTGTTTAAAGGTCAGTTGTTCAACATGACAACGACAACAAACGGTAGTGATCGCTCTATGGTTCCAATTGGTAACTACGAGAAAGTAATGCCATTAGATATGGAGCCTACTTTGCTGCTTCGCGATCTATGTGCTGGCGACGTTGATAGTGCACAAGCACTTGGTGCGCTAGAGCTAGATGAAGAAGATTTAGCACTGTGTACCTTTGTATGTCCTGGTAAGTACGAGTACGGTCAGTTACTTCGTGAATGCCTAGATACAATTGTGAAGGAAGGGTAATTTTCATGGGCCTTAAAAAGTTTATTGAAGACATCGAGCATCATTTTGAACCAGGTGGTAAACACGAAACGTGGTTTGCGCTTTACGAAGCTGCAGCAACACTTTTCTACACACCAGGTACAGTTACAAAGAAAAGCTCGCATGTCCGTGATAGCGTTGACTTAAAACGTATCATGATCATGGTTTGGCTTGCGGTATTCCCAGCAATGTTCTGGGGTATGTACAACGCAGGTGGTCAAGCTATTGCAGCACTAAACCACATGTATTCAGGTGCAGAACTAGTTTCTATCATTGATGGTAACTGGCACTACTGGCTAACCGAAATGCTTGGAGCCTCCTTAGGAGCCGATGCAGGTTGGGGCAGTAAGATGCTCTTGGGTGCGACTTACTTCTTACCTATCTACGCGACGGTCTTTATCGTTGGTGGTTTCTGGGAAGTACTGTTCTGTATGGTGCGTAAGCACGAAGTTAACGAAGGTTTCTTTGTTACTTCTATCTTGTTCGCGCTTATTGTTCCGCCAACACTTCCTCTATGGCAAGCTGCACTAGGTATTACCTTCGGTGTTGTTGTTGCTAAAGAGATTTTTGGTGGTACGGGTCGTAACTTCCTAAACCCTGCACTTGCTGGCCGTGCGTTCCTATTCTTTGCATACCCTGCTCAGATTTCTGGTGACGTAGTTTGGACTGCAGCTGATGGTTTCTCTGGTGCAACAGCGCTTAGCCAATGGGCTCAAGGCGGTGGTAGCGCGCTAATGAACACGGTATCTGGTGAGACGATCACTTGGATGGACGCATTCATTGGTAACATTCCAGGTTCTATCGGTGAAGTATCAACGCTTGCACTTATGATCGGTGCTGCAATGATCGTATACATGGGCATTGCTTCATGGCGCATCATTGCTGGTGTTATGATCGGTATGATTGCTGTATCAACATTGTTTAATGTGATCGGTTCTGACACTAACGCAATGTTCAGCATGCCTTGGCACTGGCACCTAGTTCTAGGTGGCTTCGCATTTGGTATGTTCTTCATGGCAACAGACCCTGTATCAGCGTCATTTACCAATGGTGGTAAGTGGTGGTACGGCATCCTAATCGGCGCAATGTGTGTAATGATTCGTGTAGTTAACCCTGCATACCCAGAAGGCATGATGCTTGCGATTCTATTCGCAAACCTATTTGCTCCTCTGTTTGACCACGTTGTAATCGAGAAGAACATTAAGCGGAGACTAGCGCGCTATGGCAAGTAATAACGATAGCATTAAAAAGACGCTGTTTGTTGTTATCGCATTGAGCCTAGTGTGCTCAATCATCGTTTCAACAGCTGCAGTTGTTCTTAAACCTAAGCAACAAGCTAACGCGGTTCTAGATCAGCAAACTAAGATCCTTGAAGTTGCGGGCATTGAACTTGCGGGTAATATCCCTGAACTGTACGCAGAGAACATTGAACCTCGTCTAGTTGATTTCGCTACTGGCGATTTCGTTGACGGCGATGCTGCTGCATACGACCAACGTAAAGCGGCAAAAGATCCAGCTCAGTCAATCAAGCTTTCAGCTGAAGATGACATCGCTAAGATCCTTCGTCGTGCTAACACGGGTACTGTATACCTTGTGAAAGATGGCGCTGAAACTTCTAAAGTTATCATCCCTGTTCACGGTAACGGTCTATGGTCAATGATGTACGCATTCGTTGCGGTAGAAACTGATGGCAACACAGTTTCTGGTATCACTTACTACGAGCAAGGTGAAACTCCTGGACTTGGTGGTGAAGTTGAGAACCCATCTTGGCGCGCTCAATTCGTTGGTAAGAAATTATTCGACGAAAACCACAAACCTGCTATTCAGGTTGTTAAAGGTGGCGCTCCTCAAGGTTCTGAGCACGGTGTAGATGGCCTTTCTGGTGCAACACTGACTAGCGTTGGTGTTCAACATACATTTGACTTCTGGTTAGGTGATATGGGCTTTGGTCCGTTCCTAGCAAAAGTTCGTGACGGAGGTCTGAACTAATGTCTAGTGCAAAAGAAATTAAAAAGAGCATCTTAGCGCCGGTGTTGGACAACAACCCAATCGCGCTACAGGTTCTTGGTGTGTGTTCTGCTCTTGCGGTAACCACTAAGCTAGAAACAGCATTTGTTATGACTATCGCGGTAATGTTCGTTACTGCTCTGTCTAACTTCTTCGTTTCTTTGATCCGTAACCACATTCCTAACAGTGTGCGTATCATCGTTCAGATGGCAATTATCGCATCACTAGTAATCGTGGTAGACCAAGTGCTTAAAGCATACCTATACGATATCTCTAAGCAGCTATCTGTATTCGTAGGCCTAATCATTACTAACTGTATTGTAATGGGTCGTGCTGAAGCATTCGCAATGAAGTCTGCGCCAATCCCATCTCTAATCGATGGTCTTGGTAACGGTCTTGGTTACGGTTTCGTTCTTATCACTGTTGGTTTCTTCCGTGAGCTTCTAGGCTCTGGCAAACTATTTGGTATGGAAGTACTACCTCTAGTGAGCAACGGTGGTTGGTATCAGCCAAACGGCTTGATGCTTCTAGCACCTTCTGCATTCTTCCTAATTGGTTTCTTGATTTGGGCAATTCGTGTGTTCAAACCAGAACAAGTAGAAGCGAAGGGGTAAGGTAGTCATGGAACATTATATTAGTCTGCTAGTTAAATCGATTTTCATCGAAAACATGGCGCTTTCTTTCTTCCTAGGTATGTGTACATTCCTAGCGGTATCTAAGAAAGTTAAAACTTCTTTTGGTCTTGGTGTTGCGGTAGTTGTAGTACTTACAATCGCTGTTCCTGTAAACAACCTTGTTTACACACACATCCTGAAAGAAAACGCGCTTGTTGAAGGTGTCGATTTAAGTTTCCTTAACTTCATCGCATTCATCGGTGTTATCGCGGCACTTGTACAAATCCTAGAGATGGTTCTAGACCGTTTCTTCCCACCTTTGTACAACGCACTAGGTATCTTCCTCCCACTGATCACAGTTAACTGTGCAATCTTTGGTGGTGTATCTTTCATGGTAACTCGTGACTACAACTTTGCTGAATCTGTTGTTTACGGCTTCGGTTCTGGTGTGGGTTGGATGTTAGCTATCGTTGCTCTTGCGGGTATCCGTGAGAAGATGAAGTACTCTGACGTACCTCCAGGTCTTCGTGGCCTTGGTATCACGTTCATTACTGTTGGTCTGATGGCGTTAGGCTTTATGTCTTTCTCTGGTGTTCAACTGTAGGGTAAGCACCCAGTAATAAGGAATAACAAATGCAAAGCATTATTCTTGGCGTAGCGATGTTTACCATTATTGTATTGGCTCTAGTACTAGTGATTCTTTTCGCTAAGTCTAAGTTAGTACCATCAGGTGACATCACTATTTCAGTAAACGGCGACCCTGAAAAGGCGATCGTTACTCAACCTGGTAGCAAGCTACTTGGTGCCCTGGCTGGCGCTGGTATCTTCGTATCTTCTGCTTGTGGTGGCGGTGGCTCTTGTGGTCAGTGTCGTGTAAAAGTTAAGTCTGGTGGTGGCGACATCCTTCCAACTGAACTTGATCACATCACAAAAGGTGAAGCTCGCGAAGGCGAACGTCTTGCATGTCAAGTTGCTATGAAAACTGACATGGAGATTGAACTAGACGAAGATATCTTTGGTGTTAAAAAGTGGGAATGTACTGTTATCTCGAATAACAACGAAGCTACTTTCATCAAAGAACTTGCTCTAGCGATCCCTGAAGGTGAAGAAGTTCCGTTCCGCGCGGGTGGTTACATTCAGATTGAAGCTGAACCACATCACGTGAAATACGCAGATTACGATATTCCTGAGGAATACCGTGGTGACTGGGATAAGTTCAACTTGTTCCGTTATGAGTCTATCGTTAAAGAGCATTCGATCCGTGCTTACTCTATGGCTTCATACCCAGAAGAGAAAGGCATCATCAAGCTTAACGTGCGTATCGCAACTCCGCCGCCAAACAACCCTGACGTAGCTCCTGGTGTTATGTCTTCATACATCTGGTCTCTTAAAGAAGGCGACAAATGTACTATTTCTGGTCCATTTGGTGAGTTCTTTGCTAAAGACACAGACAATGAAATGGTATTCATCGGTGGTGGTGCAGGTATGGCGCCTATGCGTTCTCATATCTTCGACCAACTTAAGCGTCTTAAGTCTACTCGTAAGATGTCTTACTGGTATGGCGCGCGTTCTAAGCGTGAGATGTTCTACATTGAAGATTTCGATGGCCTAGCGGCTGCAAACGAAAACTTCGTGTGGCACTGTGCACTGTCTGATCCTCAACCAGAGGACAACTGGGACGGTTACACTGGTTTCATCCACAACGTACTGTACGAAAACTACCTGAAGGATCACGAAGCTCCTGAAGATTGTGAGTACTACATGTGTGGTCCACCGATGATGAACGCTGCTGTTATCGGCATGCTGAAAGATCTTGGTGTAGAAGATGAAAACATCCTACTAGATGACTTCGGTGGTTAATCCACTTAAGTGATTGATATTATGGCTGACTCCTACGAGTCAGCCATTTGTTTTTCTAAGACAGCTTTTGACAACATACTGGCTTATATAAGAAAGAGTAAGGCATTCAAAATACCTATTTTTTACTCTTATTTTTCCTTATATAAATCCTCAACATTAGACAGGAGTAAGCAAGTGAGAATTTGGCTTGTTGCATTAACTTCTTTGATTTTTCTTGCGGGCTGTGAGCAGTCAAGAGAGCAAGTGCATTTGAGTGGCCCAACGATGGGCACGAGTTACAATATTAAATACATCAATGGTGATGAATTTCCTGAGTCTAATGAAGTTCATACAGAGATCGATCGTCTACTTGAAGAAGTAAACGACCAGATGTCGACTTACCGTGAAGATTCCGAATTAAGCCGTTTCAACCAGCATAAAGGTGCGGATGCGTTCGAAGTATCTGAGCAAACAGCGACGGTTGTGAAAGAAGCGATTCGTTTGAACGGTCTTACTGAAGGAGCTCTGGATGTAACGGTTGGTCCGTTAGTTAACTTATGGGGTTTTGGTCCTGAAGCTCGTCCTGAAGTTGTGCCATCAGATGAAGAGCTTGCTGCTCGCAAGGCTAAGATTGGTATCCATCATCTTAGTGTTGAAGGCAACATGTTGAAGAAAGACCTACCTAACCTGTATGTCGATCTATCCACGATTGCAAAAGGTTGGGGTGTTGACGTCGTCGCTGACTACCTTGATTCTATCGGTATTCACAACTACATGGTTGAAGTCGGTGGCGAAATTCGTCTGAAAGGTTTAAACCGTGAGAACGTGGGCTGGCGTATCGCGATTGAGAAACCAAGCGTTGATGAGCGTAATATCCAAGAGATCATCGAGCCGGGTGATATGGCTATCGCAACCTCTGGTGATTACCGTAACTATTTTGAACGTGATGGTGTTCGTTACTCACACATCATCAACCCTGAAACAGGAAAGCCTCTTCACCATAAAGTGGTTTCTGTGACTGTTTTAAACCCGTCTTCAATGACTGCAGACGGCTTATCTACGGGCCTTATGGTCTTAGGTGAGGAAAAAGGAATGGAAGTCGCAAACCAACATAACATCCCAGTGTTCATGGTGGTAAAAACAGCAGATGGCTTTAAAGAAATTGCTTCTGAAGCATTTAAGCCATACTTAGGTAAATAAGGTAAGCGAGATAATTATGAATACATTTCTGATTACATTTGGTGTTTTTCTTGCAGTAATCGCAGCGATGTCAATTGGCTACATTATCCAAAAGAAAGTTGTGAAAGGTAGCTGTGGCGGTTTGGGTGCTGTTGGTATTGATAAAGTATGTAACTGCCCTGAACCTTGTGACGCGCGTAAGAAGCGTGAAGCACGTGAAGCTTACCGTGAAGAGAAGCTGGCTGAGCGTCAACAAAAAGAAGCGGCTTGGAGTAAAGACCGTATCGCTTAATTGGTGACAGTCATAGGGGATAGAGTTATCTATGCCCTCAAATTGAAAAGCTCAAGATTATCGTCTTGAGCTTTTTTAGTTTTGAGGTCTAGCAATTAATCTTGGTATACCAAAAATGGAAACAGAGGCGAATGACTATTGTTCGATTTGCATGCTGTTACGCGCAAACACTAGTTGGTTTCTACCTTGCTCTTTTGCCGTATAAAGAAGCTCATCAGCGGCTTTGATCTGCTCATCTAGCTTCGCGTCTAAATCGGTTACGCCGATACTGATACTGACCTTGATTCTTTGAGAGTCATGCTCAACAACATGGCTTTCAATGGCTTCTCTCATGGACTCTAAGTTGTCAACAAAGCTCTCAAACGAACCACACGACTGAATACAAAATTCTTCGCCACCGAAGCGTACAGCAACATCATCTTTAAAATGGTCTTTGATGATCTTGCCGACTTCCACGAGGACTGCATCACCACCATCGTGACCGTAGGTGTCGTTCACTTTCTTGAAGAAGTCGATATCCATCATGGCTATACTGCGCTGCTCACAACCTTTACATGTTTGATTGAACAGGTAACGACGGTTCCATAAGCCAGTAAGAGCATCCTCGTTGGCATGTCGAAATAGCTCGTTGGCCGCTTCTTTCATATCAAGCAGTTGATGGATACGGCAAAAAAATTCTTCTTGGTTAAAAGGCTTGTAAAGGAAGTCGTTAGCCCCCGCTTTAAGGAATCGAGCTGTCATGGTGCGATCATCGCTGCCTGATAACCCTAGAATAGCCAACTGGTTTCTGTCGTGATCGCGTCGTATCTCACGGATCATCGCTATACCGTCTTTCTTCGGCATATCATGGTCTGTAACAACGAACGTAATATCGGGATCGTTATGAAGGAGCTTTAATGCTTGTTCGCCATCTTCGGCTTGGATAGTTTGGATATATTGGTGTTCTAGAAGTTGAGCTATGTAACGGCGAACGACCGCTGAATCATCGACAACCAATGCTTTGTGATGGCGATTATTCGAAATTCTTTGAACCAGGGGAAGTAGGTAGCTTACTGATGACATACTGTCTTTAAGTATGTAATCGATAACGCCTTTGGCTAGGACTTGCTCTCGCAGTTGATTGTCGAACATCCCGGTCAGGACAATGATTTTCTGTTGATAGCCTAAGACGAGATCAATGATCTCGCCGTCTTGGCCGTCAGGTAAACAGTAGTCGAGGACTGCACACAAGAAATCCGTTTCTTGCTCTAAGATCGCTTTGGCTTCTTCTACAGATTCCGCCAACGCAACTTCATAGCCATCGTTCTTAAATTGTTGGTAAAGATAGTTTCTGAATGCGCGACTATCCTCTACCACTAGTATTTTTTCACTCAAAAGCTATCCCTACTTATAGACTAAATACTCCTAACAATACTATCAGAATAGTGGGCGGCGAATGAAGTGAAACCTGTTGAGCTGGACTCCAGATCATTTTAAATCTGAGAATAATTGATTATACTGTTCATAGATACAGTTGTAAGGTTGAGTTATTTCCAAATGTGCAGTTCGGACCAAGAGAAAGTCAGAAAAATAATCCATGTCGATATGGATTGTTTTTACGCGGCTGTAGAAATGCGTGATAACCCTGCTTACCGAAATCGCCCGTTAGCTGTTGGTGGGCATGAAAAGCAACGCGGCGTTTTGAGCACCTGTAATTATGAAGCCCGCAAGTTTGGTGTTCGCTCTGCAATGCCTACCGGAAAGGCCCTACAGCTTTGTCCTAATCTATTGGTTGTGCCGGGAAGAATGTCGGTCTATGTCGAGATATCTAAAAAGATCCGTGAAATCTTCTCTCGATACACATCAATCATTGAACCACTTTCCTTGGATGAAGCTTTCCTTGATGTCACCGATTCTAAGCGGTGTCACGGTTCAGCAACACTTATTGCCGAGTCTATTCGCCGTGATATTTGGAACGAACTGAACCTGACAGCTTCTGCTGGTATTGCACCGATTAAATTCTTGGCGAAAGTGGCCTCGGATCTGAATAAGCCCAATGGTCAGTTTGTTATACCTCCACAGGACGTTCAATCAGTGATTGATGAGCTGCCACTTGAAAAGATTCCTGGTGTCGGCAAGGTGAGCATTGAAAAGCTGCATCAAGCGGGTTTCTTTACTTGTAAGGATATCAAAGAGTCTGACTATCGAGACCTGCTACTCAAGTTTGGCCGTCAAGGCGCATCACTCTGGAAGCGCAGTCATGGCATTGATGACCGAGAAGTTATCATCGAGCGAGAGCGAAAATCGGTAGGCGTAGAGCGCACCTTCACTCAAAATATTTCAACCTACGCCGAATGCTGGCAGGTAATCGAAGACAAGTTGTTTCCTGAACTCGAAACTCGCTTAGAAAAAGCCAGCCCAAGTAAAGCGATCATCAAGCAGGGCATTAAGCTCAAGTTCGCTGACTTTCAACAAACCACGATTGAGCACATCCACGCCTCTCTCGATCGTGAACACTTCAAAGAACTGCTAAGTGAAATACTGAAAAGACAACAGGGGCGAGAAATACGCCTGCTTGGTTTAAGCGTAATGCTGCAACCCAAAGACCAAATGCGTCAGTTGAGTTTCTTTTAGGGAAAGGCACTGAGAGTTAGTCTTAGAGGTGTTACTGGAAATGTTGGTGTTTGAATACCGACTAGGTTTGATAACCTAGCCGGTTTTTACCTAAGTATGGAAACTAGCTTACCTAGGAAGTTGCTTTACTCGCGCTAAGGTATCACTGAATGGTTGCTGCTCTAGCTTACCGTAGCCGACCATTTTGCTGGCTTTAAGCTTGGTTGAAAGTGGGGTGGCGATTCCACAGAGAAAGCGAGTAATCGCTTCATCGGTAATCAATTGCTGGCTTGCTGAAATGAACTCATGGATCCATGTCATTACCGTTTCATCATCAATAGGTTCAACATCAACGGTTGGTAAGATTGCCACTTCTCCTCGACATACAGAGCAGTGACCGCAGTTTGTTGGTGCTTTATCATCAGCAAAGTAACTCGCAAGGCGTGAGCTGAGGCAAGTATCCGCCTCAAAGAAATTCAGCATTTGGTTAAGGCGGTTTATCTCGCTGTTTTCTTTTGCTTTAAACAACTCAGTTAGACGCTCTGACAGTTGCATCATATCTTCAGAAGTATTGTGGATCGCGTAGACATCGGTGATCTGCTTGCTTTCTAGTTCAATCCAACCTTGTTCATTGAAGTAGTCGATAGCCGCAATCACACGCTGACGATCGGCTTGGAAGTGTGTCCAAAGCGCATCGAAGTCGACTTGGCACCACACTCTTGCTTGAGGAGAGCATTGGAAAATCGCTTCGACAAATTGACGACGTTCACTTTGAAATTGCTCTGTGATCTGCTGTTTCGGACGAATGAACTTAAATTTGTAGTCTGCGAAGTAGCTGTACTTGGGCTCAATCACACCTTCAATTTCGAGATACACCAGTAGTGTTTTTAGCGGTAACTGACGAATGTTGGATTCACGTGATAGTTGATTAAGCATGATCTCCCATTGATTCGAGCCAGAAGCGCCAATGTTTTGATTTTCGTAGATCTCTTTTAATACCGCTTGGATCGATATGTTGTCTGGCGTATCACCAAAAACGAAGTTCTCGAGTGTGCTTAAACCGTGTTTGTTAGCCAGTAAAATACATTCAGACGCTTGCCCATCTCGACCAGCTCTGCCGATCTCTTGTGAGTAGTTTTCGATCGATTTTGGTAAGTCAAAGTGAATCACTCGGCGAATGTTGGACTTATCCACGCCCATACCAAACGCGATAGTTGCGACGATACAGCTCACGTCATCATTCATGAATTGGTGTTGAATAGCATCTCTATTTTCAGGCTTAAGACCCGCATGGTAAGCCACTGCATTAACGCCAGCATTGCGAAGCTGCTGAGCCACCATCTCTGCCGTTTGTTGAAGGGTGACATAAACAATAGTCGGAGCGAGAGAAGCTTGGTTAACCACATTGCACAAGGTTTCTAGCTTACTGGTTTGTTCACAAGGTTGAATCGACAGATCGAGATTTTGACGATAGAAACCCGTAACCACAACGCGCTCCTCATCAATTTCAAACTTTGACTTCATATCTTGGATAACCGCTGTAGTCGCAGTGGCTGTCAGTAGTAGAACCTGAGGAATATTGAGCTGTTTTTGGTATTGAGGAAGCTTCAGGTAGTCGGGTCTGAAGTTGTGTCCCCATTCTGAAATACAGTGCGCTTCATCGACCACAAGCAGTGAGATCGACACTTGGGAGATAAACTGACGAAAGCGTTCGTTCTTCAAGCGCTCGACGGAGATCATGAGGATCTTGGTGTCACCGTTACGCACTGACTGCATAACCTGTTGTGTGGTTTGTCGGTCTTGGCTTGATTCGATTGCCGCTGCGCTAATGCCTTTACTGTGCAGGAAAGCGAGTTGGTCTTTCATCAAGGCTAACAGTGGCGATATCACCAAGGTTAAGTGCGGTAACTCTAATGCTGGTAATTGATAGCACAGCGATTTACCTGAGCCTGTCGGGAATATCGCGGCAGTCGAGTGACCAGATAGAACGTTATCAATGACTTGCTTTTGCCCATTGCGCAGTGAGTCGAATCCGAATACTTGTTTTAGCTTCTGCTCAATCATTTATGTTCTACCTGAGTTATTAAGTGTCGTATTGATGCTAAAGCGGGCGCCCATTCATGATAGCGTCGCTTGATGAATCAAATGTCTTGCACCTGATTGTACCTAATTCTATTCTGTAGCTCCTATAGAAAAGCACCCCAATAGTATGAATAAGTCTGAGCTTCGCCAAATAATCATAGAGCAACTTGAATCCCGATTACGTATCGCACAATCTGCTACTCAACGCGCTATTGATGCTGCGACAGATGAAGAGACAGTGCCTGAACATAAGTACGATACATTGGCATTAGAAGCTTCGTATCTCGCCCATGGTCAAGCGGTGAGGGTACAAGAGTGTGAAGACGATATTCAGTGTTATCGTAACTTAGTGTTGCGTGATAGTGAGAAGGTTACGGTGAGCAGTTACGTTGTGGTCATTGACGAGCATGATCAATATAAACACTTTTTTATGGGGCCGAGAGTCGGCGGACTTTCTGTCACGTGGAATGAGAATGAGATTGCCATCGTGACGGCAAATGCACCTTTTGGCCAGGCTCTAATGGGTAAAGAAGTTGGTGATGAGATTGAGTTTAAGGTCGCAGATAAACAGTTTTGCTACGAAGTTATCTCTATCGACTAACTAACTGACTAATAGATATAAAACGTTTCTCTGACAAAGGAGCATATACCAAGGGTATAGTAATCTGTAAGATTGATGAGAGGATGTTATGAAAAACAATGTATTAATTGCATCACTAACAGCGGTTATCGCTGTTGTGAGCTTGCCAACGTTTGCTGCTCAGTGTCGAGTTGATTTGAAGAATGAACTACGAATTGATGACCAAAAAGTCGAAATCCATCAAGTGAATGGTGATACGGCCGTTTTTGATGATAACAACGACCTCTATATTCATGGTGAGAAAGTTGAGCTTGATGCTGACCAACAAGCGGCGATTGAGAAATATCGCGAAAACATGAGTGAGTACTTACCTCGAGCGAAACAAATGGCCAACGATAGCTTAGCGTTAGCCAATGACGTGATTGATGATATCGCGGCTAGCCTGGATTCACCTGAGTCATTTGATAATGTAAAAGAATCAATGAAAACCTACTTTGCAGAACTGGAAGCGCGTTATTACAAAGATGGCGAATTAGTGTTGCCTGCAGAAAGCTTTGATTCGATGGCCAATGGCTGGTCTGAAGATTTCGAGAAGGCGAAAGAAATCTTTAACCAAGAATTTATCTCTAGCGCTTTTAATGCGATGTCAGAAAAAATGAAACAAGACGGTGGCCTAAACCTGACTGAACTGGCTGACAGTATGGCTGAATTAAAGCTGAAAGTTGAAGAGCGAATGAAAGAACACTCTCAACAAGTACAGGAGGAAGCGAATGAGTTCTGTGATTCACTTGATGAGATGGCAGAACAAGAGCAAGAACTGCATGAAATCATTCCGAACTTAAAAGATTACCAAGTCTTCACAATTTAATTCGAGTCTAGTGATGAATAGTAAGAGCACCGGTCGGTGCTCTTTTTGTTTGTATAAATGGAACCACACGGCGAGTATTTATCTCAATTCAATCCATTTCCTTCTTAAGCCTACTGCTTCGCTTTGTTGCTTATAATTGAACGATAAGACTGGTTTTTTGTTAATTTTGTTGTTCTAAATAGCGCATTGATTGTAAAAATCAGAGAATTGTTCATTTATTGGTTGTGCCTATCATTGCTTTTTATTACTGTACTTCTCAACTAGTTCACTGATTTTTAATGCGGGCGATATGGACCAACAATCTTCCTCTTCAAGAGAGCACTTTAGCTCTCGTTTAGGTTTTATTTTAGCAGCGGCTGGTGCAGCGGTTGGCTTGGGTAATATTTGGGGTTTCCCGACTCAAGTTGCTAGCAACGGTGGTGGCGCTTTCCTTTTAGTCTATTTGATCATGATCTTCGTGGTTGCTTTCCCTATGTTGGTGGTTGAGATGGCTATAGGCCGTCACGGCCAAGCAAACCCAGTTGATAGCATGCGATCTTTGACGACAAACCCTTTGGGTAAGAAAGTCGGTGAGTTTGTCGGTTGGGTTGGACTGAGTGTACCAAGCGCAGTGTTGGCGTTTTACAGTATTGTTGGTGGCTGGTTGATCTGTTTCCTAATTGGTGCGGTCGCGGATCTTATCGGCCTAGAAGCGATTGCTGATTGGTTTAAGGGCTTCAGTGTTGAGCGCAACGTATTTGGTACCGTCGCGTTCTATGTACTGACTATCTTGATTGTGCAGGGCGGTGTTAAGCAAGGCATCGAGAAATGGTCGACTCGTTTGATGCCTGCGCTGTTTGTTTTATTTGGCTTATTGTTTGTTTACATCATGACGCAATCTGGCGCGATGGAAGGCCTAAAACATTACCTTATTCCAGACTTTGAGAAAGTGTGGGATAGAAAACTGATTCTGGCGGCAATGGGACAGGGGTTCTTCTCACTCACTATTGGCGGTTGCTCGATGTTGGTTTATGGCTCTTACTTAAGCAAGAAAGAGAACCTACCAAAAATGGCGATGAACGTAACTCTGGTGGATACTGCTGTCGCTTTTATTGCTGGATTAGTGGTGATGCCAGCAATGTTTGTTGCGATGCAAAAAGGCGTTCAAATCTACGCTGAAGACGGCTCACTATTAAGCTCTGACACTCTAGTATTCACGGTTTTGCCGTTGATGTTTGATAGTTTAGGTGTGCTTGGACAGATCTTTGCGATTGTGTTCTTTTTACTACTAACGATTGCTGCACTGACTTCTTCGATTTCGATGCTTGAAGGCCCGGTTGCGCTAGTGAGTGAGCGTTTCAATACTAGACGAACGCCAACAAGCTGGGTGATTGGTGGTGCTATCGCGCTGTTTAGTGTGGTGATTGTTTACAACTTTGCTGCGATGTTTGGCATGGTAGCGATGATTGCAACTCAGTATCTTCAACCAGTCGCTGCACTGATGTTCTGTGTGTTTGGTGGTTGGGTATGGAGCCGAGCTTCAAAAGTGAAAGAGCTTGAACAAGGCAGTCCTGATTTTCAACTTGGTTGGTTTGGTAAGGTTTGGCCAATGTATGTGAAGTTTGTGTGCCCAATTTTGGTAGCAACGGTTATCTGGGCATCTTTCGGTTAATGCAGAACCCTATCTGGGCTTTTTGAAATTACCTCCTCTGAACTTGAAATATTAAGCACAAAGCCACTCATAAAGAGTGGCTTTGTTGTTTTTATATAAAGCTTAGTGGCACGAAATATAAAGCTATAGCGGCACGAACAAGATAGAAAAAAGGCGCTGAACATAATATTCAGCGCCTTTGCATTGTTCGTTAAGCAATCGTGATTACTTAATTTCCATACCTTGAGCTTGCAAGTCCGCATGGTAAGAAGAACGTACAAACGGGCCACACGCTGCGTGAGTAAAGCCTAGCTCTAGAGCAATCTCTTTCAGCTCATCGAACTCAGAAGGCGGCACGTAGCGTTCTACTGGTAAGTGGTGACGGCTTGGTGCTAGGTATTGACCTAGTGTCAGCATAGTCACACCATGTTCGCGAAGGTCTTTCAGTACTTGAACGATCTCTTCTTTTGTCTCGCCAAGACCCATCATCACACCTGATTTTGTTGGGATATCAGGGTGCTGCTCTTTGAATTTCTTCAGTAGATCAAGAGACCACTTGTAGTTCGCACCTGGACGCGCTTTACGGTATAGACGTGGCGCTGTCTCTAGGTTGTGGTTGAAAACATCTGGCGGGTTGTCTTTCATTAGGTCAAGCGCAACGTCCATACGACCGCGGAAGTCTGGAACCAGTGTTTCGATACGAATATTTGGGTTGAGTTCGCGAATCTCACGGTTACAGTCAGCAAAGTGCTGAGCACCGCCGTCACGCAAGTCATCACGGTCAACTGAAGTGATTACAACGTACTTCAGTTTCATGTCTTGAATTGTTTTAGCCAGTTTCTTCGGCTCTTCAGCTTCAGGAGCAACAGGACGACCATGGGCAACATCACAGAACGGGCAGCGACGAGTACAGATAGCGCCAAGAATCATAAACGTTGCCGTACCGTGGTTGAAACACTCGGCTAGGTTAGGGCAAGACGCTTCTTCACAAACTGAGTGCAGGTTGTTTTTACGCATTGCTGATTTGATTTCTTGAATACGATGGCTGTCTGAAGGAAGTTTAATCTTCATCCATTCAGGCTTACGTAGAACTTCTTTCTGTTCAGCAGGCATATTCTTTACGGGAATTAATGCCATTTTGTCAGCGTCACGATATTTAACGCCTTTTTCCATTTGGATTGGTTTGCTCATGATTTTATGCTTCTGCTGTAATGTTACTGGTGGCTTGAATGTCTACTTGGTCATAGCCGAGTAGCTCTACGAGCTCTTGTATTAACTGTTGCTCAACGTTTTCTAGTTCACTTGGTCCGCCGAGTTGGCTTACCTGCGCCATTTCCATACCTTGGTAACCACATGGGTTAATACGTAGGAATGGAGACAGGTCCATATCGACGTTGAGTGCTAACCCGTGGAACGAGCAGCCACGTCGAATACGTAATCCAAGTGAACAGATTTTCTTGCCATCGACATAAACACCAGGAGCGTCAGGTCGGGCAGCTGAATCTATATTGTAAGCTTTCAGAGTATTGATTACGAGGTTCTCTATATGAGTAACCAAATCACGTACTCCGAATTTCTTGCGGCGGATGTTAATCAGAAAGTAAGCCACTAATTGGCCTGGGCCGTGATAAGTCACTTGGCCACCGCGATCGCTTTGTATTACAGGGATATCACCAGCATTTAATACATGCTCAGCTTTGCCTGCTTGTCCTTGAGTGAAGACAGGGTTGTGTTCAACCAACCAAACTTGGTCTACGTCTTCTTCCGTGCGTTCGTCTGTGAACTTATGCATGGCTTTCCATACAGGTTCGTAATCCTGACGGCCTAATTTTTTTACGATTAGCTTATTTTGCAAAGCTGCACTCCCTCAAGGATTAATAAAGTGAACGCATTATAAACGCGAAACATGATTCTAACTACAGACGGACTGCAAGGTTTTTCAACTTTCTTTGTATTTATTGAAAATTAAGTTGAATGAATTTGAGCTAGATAGGGTGCTTTAAACAAAAACAGCGGCAATAAGCCGCTGTTTTTCATGTGTAATCGGAGATTACAGAACCATACGAACGATTTCGATCTCGCCCAGTTCTTTATAAAGAGTTTCTACTTGTTCAATTGAAGTCGCAGTAATATTGATAGAAACAGAGTGGTAGTTGCCTTTCGCACTCGGTTTTAGCGTTGGGCTGTAGTCACCAGGAGCATGACGCTGGATCACTTCTAGTACTAGCTCAGTCAGTTCTGGCTTAGCGTGGCCCATTACTTTGTAAGTGAATGAACAAGGGAACTCTAAGAGGTCTTTTAGTTTTGCATCAGAATTGATGTTCATGATTAGCTCCAAAAGGCTAGACTCTCGCAAATTGGCGAAATGTCGATAAAAAGCGTGTTCGGTCAACAGACACGAGTAATAAGGCGGAATATTACGTGTAAATATCACCGAACTCAAGATCAACAAAAGCCGCACATGGCGGCTTTTGGTTCGCTAATGAGTAAATCATGAACTTACTCATTAGGTTAGCTATACAACAAGCTTGGGTTTTACCTAGAACAAACCTTTTGCTTGTTTAGAATAAACCCTTGAACAGAAGAACTAGGTAGTCCCATAGACGGCTGAATAGGCTGCCTTGGTCTACATCTTCAAGTGCTAGTAGTGGGTATTCAGCAACGTCTTCACCGTCTACTTGGTAGAATAGTTTACCAACTACATCGCCTTTGCTGATTGGCGCTTCTAGCTCTTTCTCAAGAACGAAGCTTGCCTTCAGGTTCTTAGCTTGACCACGAGGTAGCGTTACGAAAGTATCTTCGTCGACACCCAGTGCAACTGTGTCCTTGCTACCCATCCAGATCTTCTCTTCTACGAAGGTTTCACCGGCTGTGTGTGGTGCCACTGTTTCAAAGAAGCGGAAGCCGTAGCTAAGCAGTTTTTTGCTTTCTGTTTTACGAGCATTCGCATTCTTGGTGCCCATAACTACAGCCACTAGGCGCATTTTGCCTTCTGTCGCTGAGCTTACTAGGCTGTAACCTGCATTGCTTGTGTGGCCCGTTTTGATGCCATCAACGTTCATGCTCTTATCCCATAACAGACCGTTACGGTTGTATTGGGTGATGCCGTTGTATGTGAATTTCTTCTCTGAGTAGATACGGTACTCGTCTGGTACGTCGCGAATCAGCGCCTGACCAAGTAGCGCCATATCGTAAGGCGTTGAGTATAGGTTCGGGTTGTCTAGACCGTGCACGTTAGCAAAGTGCGTGTCTTTCATGCCGATAGAGCTTGCCCAAGCGTTCATTAGGTCAACGAATGCATCTTCAGAGCCAGCGATGTGTTCAGCCATAGCAACACATGCGTCGTTACCTGATTGAATGATGATACCGCGGTTTAATTCTTCAACTTTAACCGTAGTGCCCACTTCAACGAACATCTTAGATGAATCTGGGAAGTTTTTAGCCCAAGCATTTTCACTGATTACAACATCGTCGTTTAGGTTGATGTTGCCACGGTCGAGCTCTTGGCCGATCACGTAGCTCGTCATCATCTTGGTTAAACTTGCTGGAGAAAGCTGAGTATTCATCTCTTTCTCTGCTAGTACTTTGCCTGAATGGTAATCCATCAGAACAAAACCTTTAGCGGCGATTTGAGGTGCATCAGGAACAACAATAGGAGCGGCGAATGACGATGTAGCTATCGTTGCAGAAAGAGCAACAGAAGTAGCAAAAATCGATTTAACAAGTTTATTAGATTTAATCATTTTGAATGCAATTATTTGGTGAACTATTCATATATTAACAGAATCACTCTGTCACACCAGAGCGCTGATTACCAGAAGTAACTGTTAGATTAATTAGCGAGTTAGGGTGTGTTTTTTTATATAAGCTGACGGGTGACCCATCAGCTTAACTTGTTCTAATTTCTCTTGAGTCAGAGCATAGTCATGAAATGGCCCAATCATCAGACGGTAGTTGTCATCATTTGGCTGCAAGAACGTTGCTACTTCTAGCTTTTCGGCTAGATCTTTTGCTAACTTCTCTGTTCTATCTTCATGCGGAGATGTCGCGACTTGAATAATAAATTGCGGTAAAGCAGCCTTTTTATTTGCGTCGGTTGGCATAGCTACAGTAATGACTTCAATCTCAACATTTGCCGTGCCGGTTCTTAACACATCGAGCTTGTAAGCTGCCGCATAACTAAGGTCAATGATTCGGCCTTCATGGAATGGGCCGCGGTCATTGATACGAACAATCGTCGTTTTGTTATTGTCGGTATTCGTCACTTTTACATAGCTTGGAATTGGCAATGTTTTGTGCGCCGCAGACATCGAATACATGTCGTAGATCTCGCCATTAGACGTTAAGTGACCATGAAACTTCTTACCGTACCAAGAGGCTTTGCCTTTCTCAGTAAAACCTTCGGTTTTCTTTACGATCTTGTAGTCTTCGCCACGCAAAGTGTAATCCGTATTACCACCTAAACTATAAGGTTCATACTGAGGGTGAGCATCCTCGAGATGCTCTACTGAGATCGGTGCGTCTGGTGCAATATCTGAATCAATATCGTAGCGCCCTGTTGGCTGCTTTGAAGAACAACCATTGATTAAAATCGCTAGCCCCAAGATAGAGACTATTTTTTTGATTGGCAGCTCTTCAACCAAGGATGCTTTGTTTTGAAACGTTGTAATAGACATCGATTAGGTCGCCTTTGAGAATGCTTTTCTGTGTGTATGTATCGACATTAAAATACCAAAACCAGCCATGAGGGTAACCATTGAAGTACCGCCATAACTGACTAGAGGAAGAGGAACACCAACCACAGGTAGAATGCCACTTACCATGCCAATGTTTACAAAAATATAAACGAAGAAGCTCAGTACAATACTGCCGCCCATCATTCGACCGAATGCGGTTTGAGCTTGGCTCGCAAGCACTAAGCCACGTCCAATAATGAACAAGTAGATAGCAAGCAAGAACAATATACCAATCATGCCCCACTCTTCGGCAATGACCGCAAAAATGAAGTCGGTATGACGCTCTGGAATAAACTCTAGTTGAGATTGAGTGCCTTGCAGCCAACCTTTTCCTGAAATACCACCAGAGCCTATCGCAATCTTACTTTGAATGATGTGGTAACCCGCACCTAATGGATCTGATTCAGGATCAAAGAGGGTTCTAACACGCACTTTTTGATATTCACGCATCAAGAAGAACCATAGGATTGGGATAAATGCCCCTAATGCGATTGCCGCGCTAGCAATGATTTTCCAACTGATACCAGCCAGGAATATCACGAAGATACCAGATGCGGCGATAAGGATAGATGTACCTAGGTCAGGCTGCTTTGCGATTAGAATCGTCGGTACAAACACCATCACTAGCGAGATCGCTAATGTTTGGAATGTTGGTGGAAGTGAGCGCTTACCGATAAATCGTGCCAGCATCAAAGGCACCGCGAGCTTTAATAGCTCTGACGGTTGGAATCGAACAAAGCCGAAGTTTAACCAACGCTGGGCGCCTTTAGAGGCTTCACCAAAGAACAACACGCCCAATAGCAAGATGACACCACCTACAAATAGCAGTGGTGCCAAGGTTTCATAAGTACGAGGTGAGATTTGCGCTAGGAAGATCATCACACCTAAAGACAGAGCCATGCGCATCGCCTGGCGGTCCATCATCGCAAGGCTTTGTCCGCTTGCGCTGTACATGATCAGCAGGGCAAAGCCCATTAAAACCAGAATGCCAAGCAAAAGCGGCAGGTCGATATGCAGCCTTTCGAATAGGGCTCTATTTCGTCCAGTTGAAGGATCAAGTTTCATTATTTAATTGGCTCACTTTGATAATCTTCTGCAAGGATAATATGGTCTAAAATCCTTCTTACTACTGGGCCGCCGTTAGAAGAACCGCCACCTGCGTTCTCTAGAACGATAGTCACGACGGCTTCAGGATCTTCAAAAGGCGCGTAACCCGTAAAGAGGGCGTGATCGCGTAAGTGCTCTGCGATTTCATCCGCGTTGTACTCTTCATCTTCTTTTAAGCCGAATACCTGTGCGGTACCCGATTTACCAGCGGTTTGGTAAGACATCTTCTGGAATGAACGTCTTGCCGTACCTTTCTTACCGTGGTTAGCCAGCCTCATGCCTTCCTGAGCGATATCCCAATACTTCTTCTTAACCCCGGTTAGCGGTGGGTAAGTTTCAATGTCCGACATGATTTGTTCATCGAATGGACGACCGTTATCAATGGTTGAACGAAGTAGGTGAGGTGCGGTTACTTCACCTTCATTGACCAAAACTGATGTGGCTTTTGCAATCTGCATGGGTGTTGCAGTCCAGTAGCCTTGGCCAATACCAACTGGGATGGTGTCACCTTGGTACCAAGGCACACGGTGTCTTGCCATCTTCCAATCACGAGTTGGCATATTGGCTTTGCTTTCTTCATAAATATCG
This sequence comes from Vibrio sp. 10N.286.52.F8, assembly GCF_041468745.1. Lineage (NCBI taxonomy): Bacteria > Pseudomonadati > Pseudomonadota > Gammaproteobacteria > Vibrionales > Vibrionaceae > Vibrio > Vibrio sp. 10N.286.52.F8. The sequence continues at coordinate 16,146 of NZ_JBFRJF010000006.1, read as the reverse complement.
ATGCCAGTATAATCACCAAAGCCGAACATCATCATCCATTTGGATATGCGATCAATGCCGAGATCATAAGCAATTTGGTAAAAGAAAGTATCCACTGACTCTTCAATCGCTTTCTCTATATCAACGACCCCGTGTCCCCAACGCAACCAGTCACGGAATGGTCTTGTTTTTGAGTTTGGTATCTTCCAATAACCTGGGTCATTACGCGTTGTATTAGGTGTAATCACACCTTCTTGCAGAGCCGAAACAGCAATGAAGGGTTTGATCGTCGATGCTGGTGGGTAAATCCCTAGCGTGGCACGGTTAACCAAAGGGCGGTTTTTGTCTTGAAGTAGCGCGTTATAGCCTTTAGACGAGATACCATGCACGAATGCGTTTGGGTCGTAGCTTGGGCTCGATACCATGGCTAACACGCCATTGTCTTTCGGATCGAGAACGATAGCTGAACCACGGCGGCCATCAAGTAACTTATGTACGTATAGCTGTAGCTTGATATCTAAGTTAAGTACGATATCTTTGCCTGGAACCGAAGGGACAAATTTGAGGGTACGAATCACTCGTCCACGACTGTTAACTTCGACTTCTTGGTAGCCAGCTGTACCGTGCAACATATCTTCGTAATAACGCTCAATACCCAACTTACCGATATCACGTGTAGCTTGGTAATTGGCGTCTTTTTCTTCTCGCATCAAGCGCTGCATATCACGGTCATTGATGCGCGATACATAGCCTATTACGTGAGTGAGCACATCACCGTAAGGGTAGAAACGCTTCAAAGTTCCCGTAACTTCAACACCTGGGAATTTGTGTTGGTTTACAGAGAAGACGGCAACTTGTTCTTCAGACAGTTGATTAAGAATAGGTACTGATTTAAAGCGTCGTGAATTATGACGATCACGATTAAAGCGCTCGATACGCTCTGGCGGGATCTCAATTAATGCTTGCAGACGAGCAAGCGTGTCATCCATATCTTTAATTTTTTCGGGTATGATTTCTAGATTGAAAACAGGACGGTTTTCGGCAAGAAGTATACCGTTGCGATCGTAAATCAAACCACGGTTAGGGGCGATCGGAACGACCTTGATACGGTTGTCGTTAGAACGAGTTTTATAGTCTTGGTATTGATTGACCTGAATGTTGTACAGGTTAACAACCAACATCGACATCATGACTATGATCCCCGCAAACGCAACAAAAGCACGGCTAGTAAATAGTCGTGCTTCTGCTTTGTAATCGCGGATTTGGCTACGTTTACGTAACATTAACGCTTATTCTCGATGATAAGGGTGGTTAGCAGTGATGCTCCAAGCTCGATACAAGCTTTCAGCCATGATAACGCGTACTAATGGGTGAGGGAGAGTAAGCGCAGACAGAGACCAACTTTGGTCTGCGGCCGCTTTACATGCAGGTGCTAATCCTTCAGGCCCGCCAATTAGGATAGATACGTCACGTCCATCCAGCTTCCAACTTTCTAATTGCTCAGCAAGTTGAGGTGTATCCCACTTTCTACCTGGGATATCGAGCGTGACAATACGGTTGCCTTTTGGAACTGCAGCCAGCATCGCTTCACCTTCTTTTTGAAGAATGCGTGCAATATCTGCATTTTTACCGCGCTTTCCTGCAGTAATTTCAATGAGCTCTAATGGCATATCGTGAGGGAAGCGGCGTTTGTATTCTTGAAACCCTTCTTCAACCCACTTTGGCATTTTTGTGCCAACTGCGATTAACTGGATCTTCAAAGCTTAGCCCCAAAGTTTTTCTAGTTGGTACAGCTCACGATGCTCTTCTTGCATAACGTGAAGCATGCTTGTGCCCATATCTAGAACAACCCATTCACCTTCTTGCTGACCGTCCATACCTAGAGGTTGCATACCCGCTTTACGCACTTCATCAGCAACATGCTGTGCAATAGAGGCAACATGGCGTTTAGAGGTGCCAGTACAAACAATCATGTAATCAGTAACGCTTGATTTGCCTTCTACATCGATAGTTACAATCGATTCTGCTTTCATGTCGTCGGCTTTGTCTGCAAGAAAATCTTTTAGTTCTTCACGTAACACTGGGTGTTCCTTTAATCTGAATTTAGCTTTGTTTAGGGCTTGTTGACCCTAGAATATAACACGCTTTTATGCGTGGAATGGTATTGAAGCTGAAGGGATACAAAACTCTACGCTTAACTGATGAATTAGTGGCCAAGGCGACTGCTCATATTGAGTTTTTGTCATCAATTCAGCTTGAGTGAGCAACGCGAACAAAGAGTGTAATTGAGAAATCGAAACTCTTGTTAGCGCGGCGTTATAAAGAGGCTTTTTAGATTGCCAGATACGGTGTTTTTCGAAGACCTGACCAATCGGCATCTGTTTCATTTGTTGCTGCATTTGTAATAGCAGAGCAAGCTCTCGTTGTATGCTACGTAATAAAATGACGGGTTCGACACCTTCAGCTTCTAGCTGACGCAGGATTCGTTGTGCTCGGTTACCTTTGCCTGCCAATAACGCATCACTCCAATGGAATGGAGTAAAATGGTTGTGTCGACTCAGCGATTCTTCTAAGCGTACTAACGTGAGTTTTCCATCTGGGTATTGGAGAGCCAGTTTTTCTAGGCTTTGGGTGAGAGCAAATAGATTACCCTCATGCCATTGCGCCAGCATTTGAATCGCTTCAGGGTCTGGCGTTAAACCGATTTGACGGCAACGCGCTTGGACAAACTGAGGTAACCGACTGACATCTGGCGTTAGGCAACTGACCCAGTGACCCTGATTCGAAAGAGCCTTAAACCACTTAGCGCTTTCTTGAGCTTTGGTGAGCTTAGTGCCCACCAAGATTAACAAGATATCACTGTGGATATGCTCGGAGATTGCGAGTAGCTCTTTCGCTATTGCGGCATTGACGCCTGACTCTGGCAGTTCAAGCTCGATGACCTGACGGCTAGAGAATAGGCTCAGTGCTTGAGTGCAGTCGTAGACTTGATTCCAGTCGAGACTGCTATCAATCGCAAAGCGGTGACGTTCTTCAAAGCCTTGCTGTTTTGCAGCCTTTTGAATCGCTTCTCGGCTCTCTTGCAACAGTAGCGGTTCGTTACCAAAAATTAGGTAAACATTACTCAACTGTTTAATAAGTTGCTCTGATAAGCGGTCAGCAAAAATACGCATCAAATAAACCTATTACTCAGCCGAATCGCTAAGTGTTGGTTGTTCTTCTGAAGCTGGTACGATCTCAACATTCTTGATGTTGTATTGCTTTTCGAGTTCTTTCACTTGAACGTGCTCTAGTGCATCTAGGTCCATGCTATCAGCTGCAATGTTCGCTTTTAGTCGAGCCATCTGACGAAGGATTTGGCTTGTTGCCAACTTACGCATCTCATCTTCGATCATGTCTCGTTCAACCGACTTCGCAAGTGCAGTTAGCGGGTTATCTAGGTAACTACGGGTTACGCTGGTTGAGAACGTCTTTGAGCCTAGATCCGGGACAGTTACGCGGTATGAAGCGCGGAATGTCAGTTCTTTCTCTGCTGCACGAGTGTTTTGGTATAGAGACAGAGTTCGCTCACCTACGCTCTCACTAATAATATGCAGGTTAGGTGTATTCTCAGCCGGTGGCACAATTTCTACATCATTCATACGCAGTTGACCTTTCATCATACGTGTAAACGTACTGTATTGGTCGTAACTGGTTACCGAGATCTTGTTGAGTTCTTCTGGTACGGAGTAATCACCACGTAGGTGGAAACCACACGCACTTAATAGGCTGACGGTTAAAACAACAACAGAAACTTTCAATGAAGATAGTGAAATCAGGCGCATTATTTGATGGCTCTCATGAAGGTAGAATACTTATTTAAAGGCTTTAGTTCGTTTGAGTGGTTAGGCTCAAGTCTAAAGCGCTTAAATAAGTAGACAGGGCAATTAGCTACCCTGTCTACAGACTGCTTTTGATGAATTAAGTTCGTTAATTCTTTAGCAATTGCATTGTGCTAACGAAATTAGTTAGCAACGATGTTTAGAAGCTTACCTGGTACGAAGATAACTTTACGGATAGTTAAGCCATCTAGGAACTTCTTAGCGTTCTCATCGTTTAGACCAAGCTCACGAACTTGCTCTTCTGTTGCATCAGCAGCAACGGTTAGTTTCGCACGTAGCTTACCGTTGATCATAACAACGATAGTTTTCTCGTCTTCAACTAGCGCTTTCTCATCGAAAGTTGGCCATGTTGCTGAGTCTACGTTTGATTCACCAAGTGCAATCCACATTTCGTAAGAGATGTGTGGAGTCATTGGGTAAAGCATGCGTACTACCGCTTTTAGCGCTTCGTCAAGGATTGCACGGTCTTGTGCAGATTCTTGAGGTGCTTTCGCCAGCTTGTTCATCAGTTCCATGATTGCAGCGATTGCCGTGTTGAACGTTTGGCGACGGCCAATATCGTCCGTTACTTTCGCGATAGTTTTATGGATATCACGACGAAGTGCTTTTTGGTCGCCAGATAGCGCAGAAGCATCAACAGATTCAGCAGCACCCTTAGAAGAGTGAGCGTGAACCAATTTCCAAACACGTTTAAGGAAGCGGTTAGCCCCTTCAACGCCAGACTCTTGCCACTCAAGCGTCATGTCTGCAGGTGATGCAAACATCATGAATAGACGTACTGTATCAGCGCCGTACTTGTCTACCATCTCTTGTGGGTCGATACCGTTGTTCTTAGACTTAGACATTTTGATCATGCCTGAGTGTTCAACTTCACGACCTTGATCGTCGACTGCTTTTTCGATGCGACCTTTACCGTCACGTTCAACCGTTACGTCAGTCGGTGCAATCCACTCTTTGGTGCCTTTTTCGTTTTCGTGATAGAACGCGTCAGCCAGAACCATGCCTTGACATAGTAGTTGCTTGAACGGTTCATCAGACGTCACGTAGCCAGCATCACGTAGAAGCTTATGGAAGAAACGAGAGTAAAGCAGGTGCATACAAGCGTGCTCGATACCACCAACGTATTGGTCAACTGGTAGCCAGTAGTTTGCTTTCTCTGGATCTAGAATGTCGTCTGCTTGCGGTGAACAGTAACGTGCGTAGTACCAAGAAGACTCCATAAACGTATCGAACGTGTCAGTCTCACGTAGAGCGGGTTCGCCGTTGAATGTTGTTTCAGCCCAAGACTTGTCAGCCTTGATTGGGCTCGTTACGCCATCCATTACTACATCTTCAGGAAGAATGACTGGCAGTTGGTCTGCTGGTACTGGGTGAACTTCACCGTCTTCAGTGGTTACCATTGGGATTGGAGCGCCCCAGTAACGTTGACGAGATACACCCCAGTCACGTAGACGGAAGTTTACTGTCTTCTTACCTTTGCCTTCAGCTTCAAGCTTCGCAGCAATTGCATCGAATGCTTCTTGGAACGCAAGACCATCGAATTCACCAGAATCAAACAGTACACCTTTTTCAGTGTAAGCCGCTTCAGACACGTCTAGTTCAGAACCATCTTCAGGTTTGATTACTGGGATGATATCGATGCCGTACTTAGTTGCGAACTCGTAGTCACGTTGATCGTGAGCAGGAACCGCCATTACCGCACCTGTGCCGTAATCCATAAGTACGAAGTTTGCTACGTATACAGGAACAACACGACCGTTAAGAGGGTGGATAGCCGTTAGGCCAGTATCCATACCTTTCTTTTCCATCGTTGCGAGTTCAGCTTCAGCAACTTTAGTGTTACGACACTCTTCAACGAATGCAGCAAGCTCTGGGTTGTTCTTCGATGCTTTCTCTGCAAGAGGGTGACCTGCAGCGATACCAACGTAAGAAACACCCATTAGTGTATCTGGACGTGTTGTGTACACTTCTAATGGTGCTTCTTCGCCGTTAACAGCGAAAGATAGCTCAACACCTTCAGAGCGGCCGATCCAGTTGCGCTGCATGGTCTTAACCATTTCAGGCCAACCTTCAAGGTTGTCTAGATCGTCTAGTAGCTCTTGAGCGTACTCAGTGATTTTAATAAACCACTGTGGAATTTTCTTTTGCTCTACTGGAGTGTCACAACGCCAGCAACAACCGTCTTCTACTTGCTCATTTGCCAGTACTGTTTGGTCGTTTGGACACCAGTTCACTGAAGATGTCTTCTTGTAAACCAGGCCTTTTTCGTAAAGCTTAGTGAAGAACTCTTGTTCCCAACGGTAGTACTCTGGAGTACACGTTGCGAATTCACGGTTCCAGTCGTAACCAAAGCCTAGAAGCTTAAGCTGGTTCTTCATGTACTCAATGTTTTCGTAAGTCCATGGTGCAGGTGCTGTATTGTTTTTAACAGCGGCGTTTTCTGCAGGTAGGCCGAATGCATCCCAACCAATTGGCTGCATTACGTTTTTGCCTTGTAGACGTTGGAAACGAGATACCACATCACCGATGGTGTAGTTACGCACGTGACCCATGTGCAGTCGGCCACTTGGGTAAGGGAACATAGAAAGACAGTAGAATTTTTCTTTGTTTGGGTCTTCACTTACAACGAAAGTCTCGCTGTTATCCCAGTGTTGTTGAACCTTTTGTTCAATCTCTTGCGGGTTATATTGTTCTTGCATCGATGGTATCCGGTTATCTTGGAATTTGTGAGTTCGGTTAGAACAGAATCTTACAGATCGTCATAGAATACCTAAAGGAGCTGAGTACAACAATAGTTATACCCTTCATACTTGCAGTTGCCGCTTAGTAGATTGTGTAATTTTCACTGAATTTCGCAGGGCAACTATACTTAAGAGTATGAATTGCATTTGTTTGTAAGCGGGAGTGCATTGCAGCGCATCCGTTTGCTCACTAAAAGGTTGGTTATCTTAAGGAGGTTGTTATGCCGAAGAAAAAAGCGCTCTATGAAGAAGTCGTCGAAGAGGTGATTGAAACGCTGAAGCATAGCCCTGAAGAGCTCAACAACAAAATCGAAACGTCGGGCAAGTTTGCGAAAGCAGCTAATGATATGACTAAAGATGAGCTTTCATTGATCTCTGCCTACGTGAAGTCGGACTTAAAAGAGTTTTCCGAAAGCTATGAAGAGAGTAAAAGCGGTCCATTCTATTTGATGATTGCGGACTCTATTTGGCAAGGGCTGTTGGATATTACTGATCGTACTAAGGTGGAATGGGTTGAACTGTTCCAAGACTTAGAACACCAAGGCTTGTATCAAGCGGGTGAAGTCATTGGCTTGGGAACCTTAGTATGTGACGAGTGTGGTCACCAAACCGAATATAACCACCCAACCAATATCATTCCATGCATTAAATGTGGTTCTAAAGGGTTTAGTCGTAAAGCCCTTAAACCGTAAGCTTCTGAACCATAGCGTATCAACGCAAAACCACAGCAATGAAAAAGGGTTGACCCGATCAGTCAACCCTCAAATCACTTTTCGTCGAATCTAGCTTTTTGGCTTTCTAATTACCCAACCAATCACCAAGCTGAGCATCGCCCAGATATACAGTGGCCAAGTACCTACTGTGTGATAAGGCGTTTGACCATCCGTTGAAATGAGTTCAGCTTTTAACACTGCCGTTTCAAACTGAGGCACTTGCTTGATTATATTGCCTTTGTAATCAGTAACTGCCGTCACACCGTTGTTGGTCGAGCGAATAACCGGCTTACCAAGCTCCAGAGCACGCATCTGTGCAATTTCCATATGTTGCAGAGGGCCAATCGAACGACCAAACCACGCATCGTTAGAGAGCGTTAAAATAAAGTCAGTCTCGTCGGTTACGTTCTGTCTAACTTGATCATTAAAGATGATCTCGTAACACAACGCAGGCGCTAAGTGACGACCATTTGCCACGATGTTGGGTTGAACAAAGTCGCCACGGCTAAATGATGACATTGGCAAATTAAAGAAAGGTGCTAATGGGCGCAAGATATCTTCAAACGGCACAAACTCACCAAATGGTAACAGGTGGTGTTTATGGTAGCGTTCGTCTGGATCGTAGCTGTACTCACCATATGGATTCACGCCGATAGAAAGAACACTGTTGTAGTATTTCTTATCTTCAGACTGATTCAGTACACCGGTAATGATCGAGCTGTTGTTCATCTTCGCTGCGCTATCCAAGTTACGTAGGAAAGATGGGATCTCAACTTCGAATGCTGGAATAGCGGCTTCAGGCCAGATGATGATGTCCGCTCCCCAATTTTCTCTGCTTAGGTCGGTGTACTTCATCATGGTCGGCCAGCGATGACTCGGCAGCCATTTGCTGTCTTGATCGACGTTGCCTTGGATTAAGACGACTGACGTGGTTTTTTCAGGGTTCGGCGTGACCCAGTCGATGTTGCGAATACCAAAGCCTGCACTAAATACGACGGCGGGAATGAGAGCGATGCTCCAAGCTCGGTTAACAATCGCATAAGTGAATGCAGAGGCTGAAACAATGATCGCTAAAGTTACTAGATCTACGCCGCCAATCGGTGCAAATGAACCTAATGGCGAATCGATTTGGCTGTAGCCTAACCAAAGCCAAGGAAAGCCCGTCATTACCCATCCACGCAGCCAATCGCTGACTAACCACAATGCAGGAGCTGCGAGGAAAAAGCGGCTTAGGTTATTGGCAGGGAAGAATTTATTCAAACCCCAGGTAAATAGCCCTGAATAAACGGCTAGGTAGCCAACAAGCAATGCCATCAAAAATAGGTTGGCTGCCAGTGGCATGCCGCCAAAACCATCAATGCTGACGTATACCCAGCTGATACCTGTGGTGAATTGACCTAAACCCCATGCGTAGCCAATCCAAAGCGCACTTTTAGGAGAGCGGTTGTGGATCAGTAACAGCAACAAAGCTGGGCTGAGAATAGCAAGAGGCCATATAGAGTATGGAGCGAATGAAAGGGTGGTTATAGCGCCAACAAAAACGGCCGCAAGCGGCCGTAATAGGCGATGAATAAAGGTATTAGTCATCTAATTTCTGTCATCTCTTTAGAGAGAAGTTGTTATTCTTCGATAGTCGGAAGAGGCTGTTCGTCAGGAATGGTTACCTGTAGCTGAATCACACGACGGTTATCTGCTGATGTTATTTTGAAATGGTAGTTTTCGATTTCTACAATTTCGCCACGAACCGGCAGGTGGCCGAGTGCTGTCATAACCATGCCGCCTACCGTATCCACTTCGTCGTCACTAAAGGCAGTGTTAAACGTATCGTTGAACTCTTCAATAGTGGTTAAAGCTTTTACAGAGAAGGTATGCTTACTCAGCTTACGAATATCTAGCTCTTCTTCATCGTCGAACTCGTCTTCAATTTCACCAACGATTTCTTCGAGGATATCTTCAATGGTTACCAGGCCAGAAACTCCACCAAACTCATCGACAACGATAGACATGTGGTAACGCTCTTCTTGGAACTCCTTAAGCAGGCGATCAACTCGCTTACTTTCAGGAACAACCACGACAGGGCGAATCACTTGTTCGATATCAAATGGAGCACTTTCTGAACCCAAATACTTAAGTAGGTCCTTCGCTAATAGAATGCCTTCAACATGGTCTTTATCTTCACTGATCACTGGGTAGCGAGAGTGTTGAGCATCAGTAATGAGCGCAATCAATGTATCTAGATCATCTGTGCGTTCAACTGTAACCATTTGAGAGCGAGGCAGCATGATATCGCGTACTCGCATCTCTGAAATTTCCATAACACCCTCGAGCATGTCGCGTGTGTCGTGGTCAATTAGGTCATTAATTTCTGAGTCGCGGATTACATCTACGAGCTCTTGGCGATCTTTTACTTCACCTTGAAATAGTTGGCCTAGGCGTTCAAAGAAGGACTTTCTACTCGGACCTTCAGATTTTTTACTTCCCTCAGAAGTGGGGGGGTTACCTTCGTTCATGATTTCTCAAAAAATAACGCTATCAGAAGTGTGATAGCACACGTTACAACTCAGATTCCTGTGAAAATCACAGGTTCGATGAGTTATTGTTTCTCTGCAACCTACTTTACTAGAATCAATTTACTTTTCTAGAATGTAAGGGTCTTCAAACCCCATAGATTGCATGATTTCTGTCTCGAGTGACTCCATCTCTTCAGCTTCATCATCTTCGATATGATCATAACCTAGCAGATGCAGACTGCCATGTACAACCATATGAGCCCAGTGTGCTAGCAGAGGCTTACTTTGCTCTTCTGCTTCTTTTTCGACAACTTGGCGGCAGATAATGAGGTCGCCCAGTAGATCTAACTCGATCCCTGGAGGAGCCTCGAATGGAAAAGACAACACGTTAGTTGGCTTATCTTTGCCACGATATTCATGATTGAGCTGGTGGCTTTCTTGTGTATCAACGATACGAACCGTCAACTCAGCGTTCTCTTGAAACTGAGGAATTGTCTTGTCCAACCAAAGCTGAATATCTTGCTCAGTTGGAAGACCTTGCTCATTTTCGACCGCTAATTGCAGGTCTAGTTCAATAGACATCTATTTATCACCTTGTTCTGCAATTACAGAGCTATTTTGTGTTGCTAATTGTGTCGTAACTACCTGCTGAGCCTCAAGAAGTTTGGCTTCACGCTCTTCACGTTTACGCTTTTCAAACTCTTTGCGCTCTTTCTGGTCTTTTGCTTCCCACTTCTCGTATGCGTTGACGATACGAGCAACTACAGGGTGACGAACGACGTCTTCAGACATGAAGAAGTTAAAGCTAATGTCGTCGACTTCATTGAGCACTTCAGTCGCATGGCGTAAGCCTGATTTTGCACCACGAGGTAAATCGATTTGCGTAATATCACCTGTGATCACAGCGCGTGAGTTAAAACCGATACGGGTTAAGAACATCTTCATCTGTTCTACCGTGGTGTTTTGGCTCTCATCAAGAATGATAAACGCATCATTCAATGTACGACCACGCATGTAAGCCAGTGGCGCAACTTCAATTACGTTACGTTCAATCAGCTTCTCAACTCGCTCAAAGCCAAGCATCTCAAACAGCGCATCGTAAAGTGGACGTAAATATGGGTCTACTTTTTGGCTTAAATCACCCGGTAGGAAACCAAGCTTCTCACCGGCTTCAACAGCAGGACGAGTCAGTAGGATTCGGCGAACCTCTTGGCGTTCAAGTGCATCAACTGCTGCAGCAACGGCTAAGTAGGTTTTACCTGTACCTGCTGGCCCAATACCAAAGGTGATGTCATGAGTCACCATGTTCATTAGGTACTGTGCTTGGTTTGGCGTTCGAGGTTTGATGACGCCTTTTTTAGTCTTAATGGTCACTTCTTTGCCGTAGTCAATTTCAGACTCGACGTGTTGCTCCAAAATGCCTGACTCGGTGATCGCCAGATGTATTTGCTCTGGTTCGATATCGATTATGTTGCCTTTAACTGGAGCCGTTTCAACATAGAGGTGTTTTATGATGTCTAAAGCTGCGGCTGTAGTGTGAGGCTTACCAACAATGGTGAAAAAGTTGCTACGGTAATTAATCTCAACGCCCAGACGACGCTCAAGATGCTTGATGTTGTCGTCAAATGGTCCGCATAAACTTGCCAAGCGCTTGTTGTCTGCTGGTTCTAGATTTATCTCTAAGGTAACGATTTTATTGCTCAAATTAGCCTCTCATTTTGTGCCACTCACTCTTAAATAAAACAAAGAGCAAAAAGCCCGATTTAGACCGGGCTTCTGATGGTGATATCCCTATTTCTAAGATGGTCACTTAGTTAGGTAATTTCAAGCTTTGTGTTTGCGCTTTGTGCTCAAACAGTTGTATTGCCTATGGCGTAAATGTCGCTACACCTAGCTCGTCTTCGCGTTTTGTGTTCGCCATCATTTGAGTCGGCGAGATCACGCTGCGAAGATCCATGTCTTTCTCAGTACGTACTATTTCACCACGGAGTGAGTTAGCAAATACTTCTGTGATTTTCACGTCTACGAACTGGCCGATAAGGTCAGCAGAACCTTCGAAGTTCACTACGCGGCTGTTTTCAGTACGGCCGCGAAGTTCCATTAGGTTCTTTCTTGATGGGCCTTCAACAAGGATACGTTGCTCTGTGCCTAACATTAGACGAGAGAAACGCATAGCTTGTGTGTTTACCGTTTGCTGCAGTTCGTACAGACGATCTTTCTTCTCTTGTGCTGGTACATCACATGGGTAATCTGCCGCTGGCGTACCTGGACGTGGAGAGAAAACAAAGCTGAAGCTCATATCGAAATCAACGTCTTTAATTAGCTTCATTGTATCTTCGAAGTCTTGCTTAGACTCACCAGGGAAACCAACAATAAAGTCAGAGCTGATTTGAATGTCAGGGCGAGCTTTACGCAGTTTACGGATAATAGATTTGTACTCGATAGCCGTATGTGGGCGCTTCATCATCGTAAGAATACGGTCACTACCACTTTGTACTGGTAGGTGAAGGAAGCTCACTAGCTCTGGTGTGTCTTTGTAAACTTCAATGATGTCGTCACCAAACTCAAGCGGGTGGCTTGTTGTGAAACGAATACGGTCGATACCGTCGATAGAAGCAACAAGACGAAGCAGTTCTGCGAATGAACAGATATCGCCTTCGTGTGTTGGACCGCGGTATGCGTTTACGTTTTGACCTAGCAGGTTAACTTCACGTACGCCTTGCTCTGCAAGTTGAGCAACTTCGAAAAGTACATCATCCATTGGACGGCTAACTTCTTCGCCACGTGTGTATGGTACAACGCAGTAAGTACAGTATTTAGAACAACCTTCCATGATAGAAACGAACGCCGTCGCGCCTTCAGCTTTTGGCTCTGGCAGGTTATCGAACTTTTCGATCTCTGGGAAAGAGATATCCATTACTGGCTTTTCGTTAGACAGTGATGATTTAATCATCTCTGGCAAACGGTGTAATGTTTGTGGGCCAAAGATAACGTCTACGTAAGGTGCACGTTGACGAATGTGATCACCTTCTTGAGTCGCTACACAGCCACCCACACCGATCACCACACCTTCTTTTTTATCTTTAAGCGTTTTCCAACGACCAAGCTGGTGGAATACTTTTTCTTGCGCTTTTTCGCGGATAGAACAAGTATTCAATAGTAGTACGTCTGCTTCCTCAGGTACTTCAGTTAGCTCATAGCCATTTGCAGCGTTAAGCAGGTCGGCCATTTTTGATGAATCATATTCATTCATCTGACAGCCCCAAGTTTTAATTAGCAGTTTCTTACTCATTATATGTTCGCTCGATCGTTAGTTTAATTTAAGGGAGCAAATCGCCCATTATTCATCCGCTAGCCCCGTTTGTCATAATTCGGTATTCAATTTTATGACAGGCTCTAGCGGCAAGCGGCGTATTGTACTGGTTTCAAAACCGACTGACTAGTAGTCTGAACAAATCTCTTATGTAGTGGTTTTTATTATCGTTAACGCCATATGCCATAAGGGATAACCCTTTTTTCGAATAAGGTTTTTGGTTACAAGTTAGTTATGAAAAAGTACAATCAAAAACAGTCAAAGAATCAAACTGATAAGTACGAAATATGAACAGTTACGATATTGTAGTAGTCGGTGGCGGCATGGTTGGCGCAGCAACAGCAATCGGTTTTGCAAAGCAAGGTCTGAGTGTTGCGGTGATCGAAGGTTTTGCCCCACAAGCTTTTGATGAATCGCAAGCGATGGACATTCGTGTGTCAGCGATTTCTCAAGCATCGGTCGATTTGCTTGAAGATCTTGGTGCATGGCAAAGTATTGCAGCAATGCGAGTGTGTTCTTATAAACGTTTAGAGACGTGGGAGCACCCAGAGTGTCGTACTCGATTTGATGCTGCCTCACTAGACCTTCCTCGTTTGGGCTATATCGTTGAGAACAGACTCATTCAATTAGGTTTATGGTCTCAATTTGATGCCTACGACAATCTCGAACTGTTATGCCCAGAAAAGCTCGATGTGATTGAGTTTGGTGAAATCAATATCGTAAAGCTTCAATCAGGGGCTGAGTTGTCTGCGAAGTGGGTGGTTGGTGCTGATGGTGCGAATTCAGCCGTTCGCCAACAAGCTGGAATTGGCATCACGGCTTGGGATTATCGACAACACTGTATGCTTATCAATGTAGAAACAGAACAACCTCAGCAAGATATTACTTGGCAGCAATTTCTACCAAGTGGCCCTCGTTCATTTTTGCCTTTGTGTTCTCTAACCTCTGACGGTCAAGAAGTCGGGCTGGGCTCGTTAGTTTGGTATGATTCTCCACTGCGTATTAAGCAACTGTCAGCAATGGCCCCTGAAAAACTACGTAACGAAGTACTTACTCACTTTCCTAAAGAGTTAGGTGATATCAAAGTCTTGAATTCGGGTTCTTTTCCTCTGACACGACGTCATGCTCAATCATACTCGAAGAATAACTGTATTTTGGTCGGAGACTCTGCGCATACCATCAACCCTTTGGCTGGGCAGGGTGTTAACTTAGGCTTCAAAGATGTATCAGTACTGCTGGATGTCACCAAAGAAAAGGGTGAATTGAACCAGTCTGTAGCAAGACGCTATGAAGTGATAAGAAGAGGCGACAATCTAATGATGCAAAGTGGCATGGATTTCTTCTACAAGACATTCAGCAACGACATTGGTCCACTGAAATTTGTACGTAATGCTGCTCTAAAACTAGCTGAAAATTCAGGCCCGATTAAAGCTCAAGTATTGAAATACGCTTTGGGTCTCTAATTGAGCGTTTAAGACTGCTTATGAAAAGAAGGAGAGCGAATGCTCTCCTTTTTTGTATCAGATGACTACTATCGCTGTTGCGTCACACAAACCGGTGCATCGATCTCTAAAGAGTACCCTGTATAAACCAAAGACCCATCTTCATTATCTCGCTTGAATGAGGTGATGTTGTTGGAGTGCTGGTTGGCGGCGATAAGCCATTTCCCATCGTTCGTTATATGGAAGTCTCTTGGGAATTTGCCTTCAGTGTCGTAGCTATCAATGAAAGTCAGCCTTTGAGTCTCAGAGTCGATTTTGAAGCTACTGATTCTTGATTGGTGTCGACATGACACATAAAGGAATTGCTCATCAGGCGATAGCTTAATCGCAGCTGCGGCTTCTCCCTTCTCCATATTAGGCAATGCATCAATCTCTTCCACTACATTCCAAATGCCTAAAACCTTTTCCAAAGTCAGCAACGTTTCAGAGAGTTCACAGACCACATAGGCTCTGTCTTCAGCTTTGTTAAAGATTAAATGGCGAGGTCCATTGCCGGCGGGCACCTTAATAGACTGCATTGGCTCATCAAGGAACTCTTCTTGCTCTTCATCAAAGCAATAGAAGTTGATGCGATCGGTGCCGAGATCGACAGTCACAAACTGTGGTGAGTTTTGTAAGAACAGGCATTGATGGGCGTGTGGGCTAGTTTGTCTCTCTTTGTTTGGCCCGGAACCAACCATCTGGATTGTTTTGAGTCGTTTATCGATGCTGCCGTTGATACTTAAGCTAAAAATATCGAATGTGCCTGATGAGTATTGCGACGTGATAGCAAACTTATTGTGTGGATCTATCGCGACGTGACAAGGGTGATCTCCCGAGATGAGGCTTGTATTGTGTGTTAGCTGTGAATCAACATTAGGTATATGAATGAGCTGGGGCTGTTTTTGCTGGTCCACTTCCGATGCAGTATAGATCCCAGTCTTTGTTACAGTAATAAAAGAGGGGTTAGTACATTTGATGATCAGCTCTAGAGGTAATAGTTTTCCTGTTTCTAGATCTAACTGAGTTTGATAAACACCTTGGCTTTTACTTGGTGTATCTGTGTAGCAACCGATCGTTAAGGGGAGGGGTTTCATAGGCTAGTCATACTCAATTAGAAAATGGAGCTGACATTGTCTTATAAAATCGTATTAAAAGTGAGGTTATAGAAGAGAATACTTGGTGACTTGGCTAGCAGATTTGCATATTCCAGATAAAACAAAACCCAGCTAAAAAGCTGGGTTCTATTTAATAATGGTGCGGTCGGAGAGACTTGAACTCTCACACCTCTCGGCGCCAGAACCTAAATCTGGTGCGTCTACCAATTCCGCCACGACCGCAGCAAAGCTTTATAGTCATACTGAATATTGGTGATTCAATAAAACGTTGTATAAGTGGTGGCTACTGCGGGATTTGAACCTGCGACCCCATCATTATGAGTGATGTGCTCTAACCAACTGAGCTAAGTAGCCATAATAAATCTAATAGATTCACTATTTGTTCTCTAATGAAAGAGAAATAATGGTGC
>NZ_JBFRJF010000005.1:0-61908 GCF_041468745.1 Vibrio sp. 10N.286.52.F8 | reverse complement strand
TATCAGTTGACCACTACAGTTGATGCTTCTTCGTAAGAAAGGTGATCTGGAAAAGTTATAAAGCGATCTTCATGACCAACCACTTCCTGAGCTAACATACCATCAGTACTGCCTCCGCCTCTGGCCACATCGTTGATACCTTGATTGATCGCGACAGTGTCCCAAGTCGGAAAAAACAGACCAACCACGCGGTTCCAACCTGAAGATGTGTAACCTTGCTACCGTCAGCAATCACATCACCTCCGCCAACAGCAGATGAGGCAAATTCAGACATCTGGATAAGGTCTCGACTCGGTTTTATCGTGAATTTTTCATGATGGGCTCGCTATTGAATTGAAAAAGAAGGACAGGAGAGAATGACTCCCGCCATAAAGACCATCAATTAGTTAAGTTTGATTCGAAGCACATGGTATGGCTTGGTTGAACCTTCTTCGCCTTCGTTGAAAGCAGGGTGGAAGTGAAGAGAGTTTTGAGTGACGTACAAGTAATCACCCTGGATAGAGAAACCATCTGCCCATGACAATAACTTGTCATCTTGTGCAAAGATTTTGTAGCCGTCTTTATTCACCACACCAACAGCATTTTTCTCAATATCACCGACATAGATATCACCGTTATCAGCGATAATCATGCCATCACTTGGACGTTTTTCACTGAAAAATTCAATCTGCTCGGCCAATGCATCTTCACTAAGCGCTGTGTTAGCAAGAGCAGCGGCAGGAATACGGTAGATAGCACTACCATTGACTGTACCAAAATATAGCCATTCATTATTTGCATCAATAGTGATTGGATTCACACCAAGATAAAGCGCATCAACGCTACCATCTTCACGCTTTGTCGCCATACGAGAACTATCAATCACAACTTCATGCTCAGGTGAAAGCAGTGCTTTATTTGATTGCAAAACGCGGCGAGATTTACCTGTATTTAAATCTACAATAACAAAGGCAGGCGCAGCTTCGCCATACAGATTACCTAAACTCGTATCGGCAATGTACATCTGGTTACGCAGTGTATCTAATGCAAAATCCTGTAAAAAAGAGTTACCGACCTGTACGTCTTTTCCAATTTCAATGCGTTTAAATAGCTTATCGTTGACGGTATCCCATGCAACAATTTGCGAAGGCGAAGTTTCACTGCCCATATCTAACACCCACACAACACCATCATCGGTACTATCAATACCGATTACTGAAGCCAAACCAACCTCACCTTTATCTGGACCATCTGCCCAGTCTTGGGTTGGAAATGCTTTGGTTGAGCCATCCTTCATCAATTCAACAACACGAAGTTCAGGTGCATCAAGGGGTTGCATAGAAAGGAAAGTACGCCCCTGCTTCGTTACTGTAATGTTCCCTGGTCGTGTGCCATCAAGCTTGGCAACCACTTCGATATCAGCCGCTTGCGCTGTGTTAACTATCATCGCAGTCGCAAGTGTTAGTAAGATTTTGATATTTTTCATGTCGAGCCTCATTGGTGTTCTTTGATGCCCTAACCGTTTTAGTCAGGGCATAGTGCTATAACAAGCTTGTTTTATTTTGTCGTTACGCGATCTTAGTCATTTCGTTGACTGTGAAGCTTGCGACAGAGCCTTCCGTTGCTGTCATGTAGTCCGCAAGGTGCTGGTTGCCCATATGAGCCTGCCAAAGTTCACGTGATACCCAGTTTTCATAAAAAGTAAAATGCGCTGGGTTGTCGTTGTCTTGATGAAGGTCATAGTTGATGCAACCTTCTTCAGCACGAGTTATCTCGATAAGTTTTAGTAGCTCAGCTTTCACAAGTTCAATTTTGTCGTCATTGGCTTTGATGTTTGCAACAATCGTTAATGTAGTCATAGGAGTTTCCTTCGTTCTGAGTTAGTGCCGTGCTTAGCGCACTGCGTTGTTGGTATGGAGGTATAATAGTGCGAACATTGCCAATGAAAAACAGCCTATCAATTGAATAATTACCAATTAAAATTTGATAATAATCTTTTAATATTTCATGTGGTGCGATATAAAGGGATAGTCATTTTCAGATTTTGTTAACACACTGATTAAAAGGTAACGGTTATGCTCTTAGAGGATTTTCAGGTCATTTTAAAAGTCGCAGAGTTTCGCAGCATCACTGCTGCTGCGACAAATCTGGATATGCGCACGGCAACGGCAAGTGCGGCGGTGAAACGTGTTGAGGCATCATTAGGGGCTGAATTATTTGTACGAACGACTCGTCATTTACGCTTATCTTCTGCCGGCGAGCGTTATTTGCCTCAGTGTGAAGAGGCGTTGCAGATGCTTGAAAAAGCCAAAATGAACATGCGTGAAGAGCTAGGGATTATTGATGGAGAGATCCGCATCGCCCTTTCGTCTGATTTGGGCCGAAATGTGGTCACACCTTGGCTTGATGAATTTTTGTTGGACTACCCAGACGTTTCACTTCGCTCCAGTATCAGTGACAGCAACATCGATTTTTATCGAGATTCTGTTGATATGGCGCTGCGCTATGGCTCACCAACCGATGCGAGTATGTACGGTTTTAAAATTTGTGATGTGCCAAGGCTGTTGTGCGCCAGCCCGGAGTATTTAGCAAAATACGGTACTCCATCCGAGCCAGATGATCTGCTTGAACATAATGCCCTGTTTTACCAGTTACATGATATTTTGCAAAATGAGTGGTTGTTTAATGATGGAAAAGAGGACATTAGGGTAAAACTGAAAGGTAACAGAGCATCTAATGATGGCGATCTCGTTCGGCGCTGGTGTGTGGCGGGGAAAGGGGTAGCAATCAAGTCTTGCCTCGATATGGCCGATGACTTGCTAACAGGGAAAGTGGTCAATGTAATGGCAGACTATAAACCGACTTCCACTGAGCTTTGGTTAATATGCCCAAGCCGACAATCTATTACCCCAACCGTCCGCCTATTAAGGGATATGCTTAGAGAAAAGACCGAACAGATTCTAATCCAAATGAAGGACAAAGGGATTCTATTGGGTTAACTGTTGAGGTTGTGAGGGCGTGGAAATTGCCAGCCCTCAGTAAAGCGGTGATGGTCTTAACTACTGATGGTTGTCCAACCACTCACGAGTCACATCATCAACCGCTAATCCCGCACGGCAAACCTTGTAATCCAATTCTGCGATGATTTCATTTGAAAAGCGCAATTGATCTAGCTGTGCCAACTGTACTGGGGTAAATACGATTGATCTTTCTTGTCGAAGTAATAATATGGCGCGATCAACGCTACCCAATAATCCTTTGGGCTCTTTTAATTCACGGATAGTAAATAGGTGGTGCAAGAACTGTGGTTTCCACAATGGCACAATAACCCACTCATTATTTTCAACCGCACGTTCGTAGGCACCAAAGCAATCCTCTTCTGAACCAGAGTGAAAATGATAACCCACATCGCTTAATCCATATTGGTCCATCATTTCAATAGAGAATCGGGTAATGCCAGCACCTGGGTTAATACCTTGAATGTGTTTGTTGGTGCGCTTAACGACTTCTGGTTTTAATAGGTCACTGATTTGTGAAACAACCTCTTCAGGTACATAATCGGGCACCCCCCATAGAGCGTACGGTTTATAGTGCAAACCTAACTCTAACAAAGGCTCTACCGTTTCAACATCGGATTTATAGATACCGTGGCTTGAAGGTAACCAGGCCGAAGAGAGCATGTCGATACGGCCCGCTTTTAGATTTTGGAAATTTTCTTGATGTGGTGCGTAGACACGTTCCACCTGAAAACCCATATCAGTTAAGACATGGCTAACTATCGATGCAGTAACGCGATGAAAAGATAAATCGGTAACCCCGAGATTGATAATGTTAGACATAACGTGACCTTATGATAAAAGAAAAAGAGGTTTTAAAATCGCATTTAAAGTGCCGTGAGGCCGGAATAGAGCATCTTTGTTCCCGTAAGAAACAGAACGCTATAACTTATCTTGTAAATCAACTCTTGAGAGATGATATTCACCATCCACACACCGGCTCTAACCCCTAAAAACGCAATCGGCACCAAAACTAACGAGGTCATCAAGTTTTGCATATCGAGCAGCCCCATATAGCTGTATGGGATCAACTTAATAAAATTAAGCACCGTGAAAAATACTACGCTGGTGCCGATTAATTGTTCTTTCGGCAGATTTTTTGGCAGTAGATGCATGCTTGCAGGCGGGCCACCGGCATGGGCAATTGTACTGGAAAACCCAGACAACATACTTAAGGCATAGCCCTTTATCGGGTGGCTAAATTGAACCTGCTTTAGCAGAAACTTTTGTGTTAAAAAGACCAAAGCCAGCCCCCCAATGATAAGTTCAACTACAGATGTTGACAGACTACCCATAAAATAAGCAGCACTCATCACCCCCAAAATAGCGAAGGGCATCATACTTTTTAGCTCGACGTAATTGCAGTTCTTGCGGTGGTAAAACAGCGCCATTAAATCCATACCACACAATAATGGTAATAAAATCGCAGCGGCTTGAACTGGCGATACGCTCATCGCCATCAAAGGTACCGATAGCATCCCCAAAATACCGCCGACCCCTCCCTTGCCCATGCCATAGAAAAAAACGGCAGGTATCGCTGCAACATAAAACCAAAGGTCTGTGATCATGATATGTAAACCAAGAAAATACGTAGATGAAAACAAGTGTATTTGAGCAAAAAACTTTTAAAGCCATTGACTCAAATAAGGGGGAATACAAAGTTGGCTTAAGCGATTTGGGTCATTTCGTTTACAACGAAGCTAGCCACACAGCCTTCAGTTGCTGCCATATAATCGGCAAGGTGTTGATTACCCATATGTGCTTGCCAAAGTTCACGTGATACCCAGTTTTCGTAGAAAGTGAAGTGTGCTGGGTTTTCGTTGTCTTGGTGGAGGTCATAGTTGATGCAACCGTCTTCGGCACGAGTGACGTCGATTAATTTCAACAGCTCTGCTTTTACCAGTTCGATTTTGTCTTCATTGGCCACGATGTTTGCAACGATAGTTAGCTTAGTCATAGTGTGTTCCTTTGTATGGAGTTGAAGCAGCTGATGGTGTGCTGCGTTGTTGGTTTGGGTGTATATTACGGTGATTATTGCAAAGTAAAAACAGTCTAAAAATTGATTTATTATCAAATTTAGTTTGAGAATTGATTTTTAAGTCTGACCATAAAGAGGGAATTAGATCGCGTTGTGTGGTGATGTGTACGGTGTTTGTCTATTTATTTTTGATAATAATTCAAATAATGCCGCGTTTTTACCGTGTAAAATTTGCCGTAGGATGGCCAAATCAATTTCAATTCATTGGATAAATAGCCATGTCACAGATACATTTTCAACAGGGCCCAATACGCCCACCATCAGAAGCAGACAGTTTGCTTATCAGAACCACACAAGGGTGCCCGTGGAATAAATGTAAGTTCTGCACCCTTTTTGAAGGCATGGAGTTCTCTATTCGTCCGGTTGAAGATATTAAGCGTGATATCTGGGCGGCGAGGGCGTTTTATAAAAACAGAACCTTTGATAGCTGTTTTTTGCAAGATGGCGACTCATTCGCCATGGAAACCCAAGACTTACTTGACGTGCTCAATACACTGAAAGAGGCTTTTCCGGAGCTTAAACAGATCAGCTCTTATGGCCGGGCGCAGACCATGACTAAAAAATCGCCAGCGGAGATGAAAGCAATCTGCGATGCTGGGCTAAACATGCTTTACTGCGGTATGGAGTCGGGATCTATCGAGGTTCTAAAACTGATGAAAAAGGGGATCACCCCGAAATCAATCTTGAAGTCAGCCGAATATGCCAAGCAAGCGGGTATGAAAATGATGACCTTCATTATCCTTGGCTTAGGTGGAAAAGAACTGTCAGAGCAACATATCGCAGCAACGGCCGAGCTACTGAATCAAATCAACCCAGACGAAATTCGCATACTCTCGCTGGCGGTTAAATCGGGAACTGAATTGGATGAGTTAGTACAAAACGGCCAATTTACACCACTAACAGAGCGAGAGATGCTTGAAGAACAATATCAGCTTATCAGCAAGCTAGACGGCATAACGGGTAATTATGGCAACTTCCATGGCATCAATGTATTGACGGAACTTAATGGACAATTACCACAAGATAAAGAGACATTTTTGCGCACCATTGAGCACTTTATGATGATGAGTGAAAACGACCAGAATAACTTTGTTTTAGGTCGCCGCATGCACTATTACGCCACACTGAGTGATATGCGTAATCAGCTTATGTATGACAGCGTACAAAAAGAACTAGACCGAATTAAGCTGCAAAATCTTGGCAATCTTGACGATATTTTCTATCAACTCCGCCAGCGTATGATCTAATAGTAAGGAACAGCGCAATGATAAACAATCTAGATAATTGGACGATTCAAAATGAAAACCCAGAGCACTGGTCGTTTAAAAATGAAGTGCTTACAATGCAAGTTCAAGAGGGCAATATCTTTGGTGCTGGCGCTAATGATGTAAAAAACATCTTTATTTATCCGGTAGACAAGCCAGAATACAGCGCGGAGGTGACGATTAATCTAGATCCGAACCTCAGTTTCGAGCAGGCTGGACTAGGGATTTACTGGGACAATGATAACTATATAAAAATCAGTAAAGAGATGTTTATGGGTGCGCGATCGCTGGTGTTTGTTGTAGAACAAAATGGTCAGCCTGATATTAAACATCGCTTATTATTCGGTGAGTCGTCAGTATCGGTAAAGCTTGAAAGAAGCGACACTAAAGTTCGCGCTTATTATCGAACGCAAGATAACGACACATGGCAGTCAATTATAAGCACTGCCGCACTATCAGGGCACGAGCAAGGCGTTATGCTTTACACCTTTAGCGGCAGAATCACTGTGCCCAACTTTGCTGAATTTAGTGAGTTTGAGCTAACTGATTTGAACTAATGTGCATCCCGCATAAGATGAACTGGCCTGCTCCATTAATAAAGATTGAGTGGGTTAGTTAAGTGACGTTGCCATACTTTTAATGATCCATGTGTTGCTGAATTAGCAATTTCGCTAAAACGGAATTGTCCAGAACCTTGCTGGCGGGACGATGTAACTCAGAAATGCCCCATTGCTTGCCAGTAACGTTCAACTTCACAAATCACAGTGTGGTGGTTTGACCTACTTTTTCTTGTCTGTGTAATGTCTGTTAATCTGGGTGCCTTACCATTTAAGTACTAACGGTACAATAACTTAACCACGGTAGTTGGCGCTGCCCAGCACTTCACGCGCCGTTTGCTGGTAATAATAAGGATTTAAGAGGCTATATGAAAAGAAGCATTCCCGCAACAGTAATAGCGGTTTTATCAAACAATTTAGCTGCGCTTGAAACCCATGCAAGTCTAGATAATCTTTTTCTGTATGCTGATGCACCAGGAGAACCACCTGAAGGTTCAAAACCTGTCAAAGTGCAAGCGTGGCTAAGGCTCATTAATAAAGAGTCAGATGACCCGCTAAAGGTTCTTGGTAAGCTAATTGAGACGTTCATGGAGTTGCCAGAGCAAGAAGAGGAAGATGTTTTATTGTGGGGAACTAACGTTACCAATCACAAAAAAGAATTCAAAGGAAAGCTCGAATCAATTCTTTCACAGTGCAATCTGACTTACATCGCTGGCGGTCTTGTATCTGATGGTAGTTCTGCTCCGAGTCGCTCGTTATCAGATTTAATTAAAGGTAGAGACATTCCCTCGATTGAAGCCGAATTTACAAGGGCACTAGCAAACGTAAACTCTGAACCTAGAGAATCAGTATCAGCAGCATGTAACATTTTGGAATCAATATTTAAGGTATACATTGCGGACGAACAATTAGACAAACCCCAGAAGCAAGACTTACAAAATGTTTGGAAGGTTGTGCGTGGCGACTTAGGTTTTGACCCTAAGTTAGTTCAGGACGACGATCTCAAAAAGGTACTATCGGGAATCCTATCGATTGTTGATGGTATTGGTGCTTTCCGTACACATGCTAGCTCCGCGCACGGTGAGGGACGTATTATGTATAAATTAAAGCCTCGTCATGCTCGATTAGCAGTTCATTCAGCCCATACAATAGCAATGTTCGTGCTTGAGACTTGGGACGAAAAACGTGAGTCAGCGAGACAACAAACGACTATGACAGATACTTGCTGGGAATGATCATGGCAAACACACTCTTGCCCCAATGTGTGTTTCGACCCCGCTAAGCGCTATCGGTTAACATGACTTTTTCAAGAATAAAACTATTACCAAAAGCCAATTGTTATACACCAGGTTGACTCAGCTCATTAGTTGAAATTCACTAAATTTAGCAAAATTCGGTGTGTTTGAACTTCCACTGAAGGTATAAAGCATCACTCCTTTTGCTAGTCCATTTAATGTCTTCGCAGATCCAATGACATGCCAAGACTGCTTTTGATTGCCTCCCAAGTAGGCTGTGATAGTACCCTCATTGTTTTCTAATCTAACTGAGGCTGTCGCGCCTTCAAATGAGCAGCGCTGTTTGATCTCAGGCCGACCATTTTGCTCTATAACAAACACAATCGAAAGCTCGCCCATGAACATTTCTTTGCTAATTTTGATGTAGTTGTTGTTGTCCCAGTAAATGCCTAAGCCAGCTTGTTCAAATGGCAAGGTTGGCTCTAAGGTGATGGTGACTTCTGCGCTATAATTGGGCTGAGATACGGGGTGGATGAATATGTTATCCACGTCACTTGAACCCGCGCCAAAAATATTGCCCTCTTGCACTTGCATCGACAACTGCCCATTTTCAAATGACCAATGGCTTGGGTTCTCATTTTGTATGTACCAGTCGTTTAAATTCTTCATCTCGGACTCCTTGGGTCTAAATCATGCGTTGGCGAAGGCTATAAAAAATATCTTCAAGGTCACCAAGTTTTTGCTGCTCTATGCGCTTTAGCTGTTGCTGCACCGTGTCATACATAAGCGTATTGTTCATGTCATTCAGTGTTGCATAGTGGTGGGTGCGACGGCCTAAAATAAAGTTATTTTGCTCGTTTTCTTTCATCATCATGAAATGATCAATGGTACGCAAAAATGTCTCTTTATCTTGTGGTAATTGTCCATTAAGTTCCGTCAATACATTGATGCCATGGAAGTTGCCATAATTACCCGTTATGCCGTCTAGCTGCGATACCTGCTGTGTTCTTTTATGGGATGGGAAAAGGCGGTGTTGGAGGAATTTTGGGTATGCTCTCGGTGCCACTAATGGCAATGAGTGTTTCGCCTGTCCAAGCTGCTGCTATTTTATTGCCACTTTTATGTGGAATGGATCTAATGGCGCTGTTTTATCATCGTAAAAATTGCAATTATGCCGAACTCAAAGTCATGATGCCTTTTGCGGTATTAGGGGTTATGGCCGCTTCTTACTTCATGGGCAGTCTTCCGACACACATTGTTGAACTAATGATTGGTGGATTGGCGCTGACTTTTCTGGGGCAAAAGTTATTGTTGAAGCAATCAGGTTCACCTAACCGAATCAAAGGCTATGCATTAAACCTATTATCAGGTTTTTCGAGTACGATAGCTCATGCTGGGGGGCCGCCAGCAAGCATGTATTTGCTACCCAAGAAACTGCCTAAAGAGCAACTTATCGGCACCAGCGTTGTGTTTTTCGCTGGGCTTAATTTTGTTAAGATAGTCCCATACAGTTATATGGGACAGCTTGATACACAAAACTTGATGACCTCACTCGTACTTGTACCTATTGCATTTCTGGGGGTGAGAACCGGTGTTTGGTTGGTTAACATCATCACTCAAGAGCTGATTTACAAAATCAGCTATAGCGTATTATTCATTACGGCTATAAAAATGTTGTACTCTGGAGTCACCACGCTATAAGTCATCGGCAGTATCTATAGCACTCCTTTTTCTGCTAATTGCTCAAGTATCACGTTAGTTTTCTCTCTAAAGAAATCTCTTAACAGCCGAACCGTTGGTGTGATGGACTGACGGCTCGGGCAAACCAACCAGAGTTCAGTCGGCGTTGGTTTGTACTCTTTCATAATACTCACCACTCGACCTGCTAAAAGGTCATCAGACATATCAAGGCACGATTTGATTGCCACCCCTTTACCAGCAACACACCAACGCCTCACCAGATCGCCATCATTCGAAGCTCTATTGCCTTTCAGTTTTACCTTATGAGTCGTATCCTCATGACTGAATAACCACTCATTTTGCAACACATCATGCAATTGATAAAACAACGCATTGTGCTCAAGTAGATCGTTCGGCTGAGTGGGTGCTTGATTTTCCGCTAAATAGCTAGGGCTTGCACACAGCACTCTCGGTACATCACAGATTTTAAAGCCATACATATTGGCATCGGTTGGTGAGCCATAGCGCAGAGCCATGTCGACAGAATCACGGTAGAAATCAATATTGCTATCGCTAATACTTGAACGCAGTGAGACATTCGGGTACTGCAATAAAAACTCATCTAACCAAGGAGTAATAAGGTTACGTCCCAAATCAGACGATAGCGCGATACGAATTTCACCATCAATAATGCCCAAGTCTTCATGCATATTCATTTTGGCCCGCTCAAGCATCTTTAGCGCTTCTTCACACTGAGGTAAATAACGCTCACCAGCAGAGGACAATCGCAAGTGACGGGTTGTACGGACAAAAAGCTCCGCGCCCAGTGATGCCTCAACGCGCTTTACCGCTGCACTGGCTGTGGCGGTACGCATATCTAAATTGGTTGCCGCTGCGGTGATGCTGCGAAACTCCGCAACTTTCAAAATAACCTGTAAATCTTCTAAGAGCATGATGAGACCTTCATTCGAAAAAGGGGCAGCAGTAAATGCTACGTTGCTGCTATTTATAAAGCAGTCTTAACAACAGAACAATACATATTCAATTTATTTTTGATAATAATTCAAATTAAAGCCTGTTTTTAATTTTTAATAACTCGCCTACCATAATCTCATTCGAACGACCCCGAATAAACACAAGACCAAGCGCATAACGTTTATGATTATCAAGTTATTTTAGATAATGTTTAAAAAATAATTAGATAATCAATGACAATTCTTTGTCTACACTGATTGGTATTGCCAGTGCTTACAGCAACCCACATCAATAAGGTATTGTTTTTTTAGGGTTATTATTGTTGTTAACAAGTAGAGAGATAAAGGAAATAAAGATGACTAAATTGACTATTGTTGCAAATATTGTTGCGAACGAAGATAAAGTTGAACTGGTTAAAGCAGAGCTATTAAAGTTGATTGATATCACGCGTGCTGAAGAAGGCTGCATTAACTACGACCTTCATCAAGATAACGAAAACCCAGCACATTTTATGTTCTACGAGAACTGGCAATCTCGCGAACTGTGGCAAGCACATATGGGTAATACACATTTAGCTGAATACATGGCTGCAACAGAAGAAGCGGTAGCAAGCTTTACCTTGAACGAAATGACACAGGTCGCATGATATGACGCACCAAATAATTAAAGATCTGGAGCAACGTTATACTGCTAAACGATACGATGCGACTAAGCGTATTCCACAAGAAGACTTAAGTGTGATTTATCAGGCTATTCGTCTATCAGCGTCTTCAATTAACTCTCAACCATGGAAGTTCATAATAATTGAAAGCAATGAAGCCAAAGAACGAATGAACAAAACTTTCAAGAACAAACACCAGTTTAATCAGCCACACATTAATGCAGCATCACATATTATTTTATTTGCTCACAATACTCGCTATACGCGTGCAGACTATGAAAAAGTTGTCGATAAAAGCATTAAAGACGGTAGATTAGATCCTGCAAATCGTGAACAAGCATTTGGTGGGTTTGCATTTGCCGAGTTAAACACGAGTGAATCAGGTGATACAACTGCATGGACAAAAGCCCAAACCTACCTTGCATTAGGTAATACTCTACATACTTTGGCACGATTAAATATCGATTCCACAACGATGGAAGGTGTTGATTCAGATCTAATTGGTGAAGAGTTTGAAGAGGAACTTGGTGGCTATCAATGCGACGTTGCTTTGGCGATGGGCTATCATCATAAAGATGAAGATTACAATGCAAATTTACCAAAGTCGCGCTTAGACCTTGATACTGTTTTGACGGTTTTGTGAACCTAATGACCTATCCTGAAATGGACTGACACTTGTCAATTTTAACGCTTGATGTCGTTTATCGAGCGTTATTTGAAGAAGTATGTGGTCTAAGTTTATTGTTGTGGGTAGGTGAATTGAGCCATTACATTAGCGACTTTGCAATACCCTAAATAATCCGTTAAACGCTAATTTACCAATCTATATAGCTCACTTATGTCCAATAGTTACTTAGGACAAACCAACATACTACAATAGGAAATTTTTCCGGCTTAGTTATTCGTTATCTTCACTCAATGCAAATTTGATCTCGTCAGAAGAGAACCCCTTTCGACTTAGCATCGCGTAAGCCTTAGAGCGTTCTTTATGATCGTTTAGGTCATAAGGCTTCTTCTGCAACTGTTCTATACACGAAGAATAGAAATCTAGCTGCTCTTCATTAATCAATCGGTCGATGAGCGATGACAGTTCACTTGTGTCAATTTGTCGTTGTCTAAGTTCTTGCTGAATGGCAGTCAGTCCCTTGCCTTTACGAGCGTACTTGAGCACCTCTTTTTCCAAGTCGGCTTTCTCGGCCTTAATTTGAATGTTACTTTTCAGTTGATGCGCTTGTGGGTGCTGGTCAATCGCTACCTTAACTTGTTGATAGCTAAAGCCACGCTTTTGCAGTGTCGCAACCAGCTTTTCACGGCTCATGGTAAAGCTTGAATAGTAGTGGTTGATTCGGTCTATCAAGATGGTTTGTTCATCAATAGACTTTTCGAACGACACTTTATGGATTGCATCAGAAATCACTGAATCGGTCAGCCCCTTCTTCTTCAGTTTTTCGACAATGTATCGAGAACCGAATTCACCAGAGAAAGCTTGTTCCACGAATTGTTCTGCAAACACTTGGTCAGACTTGAGATACCCGAAGCCTTTCAAAGTATTCAACGTTTCATCGATCCATTCTTGATTGTCGGTTTTCACTTTGAGCTTCGCCACTAACTCGCTTTCCGTCATGTCTCTCTGAGTTAAATGCCACATCGCAGAGTTCATAACACTTTCAATTCGCGTCGCTTTTCTTACCGTTGTATTTCTAGTATTCGTTTTTTGCTGTGAATCGTCCATTCGATTTCAACTTTCCAGATTAAGCCTACCCCATCATAACGTAATTCTAAGGTGGTTGAGTGACATAAAAGAATGAAGCTCAACATAAGCGGCAGCCAATAAAAATGGACGCTTGTTCAGCGTCCATTTGATATCACATTAAGAATGATGGCTCTAAGCCATGCTTAGCTTTTTCGTAATAGCTTTTCATACTAGATCTTTCGTTTAGTTCTCTTCGTGATTGTAAATATGTACATCTCGTTGAGGGAATGGAATCGTGATGCCTTCTTCATCGAAGCGTTTCTTTACGGTTTCCGTTACATCCCAGTACACATCCCAATAGTCATCAGTCTTAACCCAAGGTCGAACTACGAAATCAACAGAAGACGTATTCAAGGTATGAAGCTTGATCATATGCTCTGGTTTTTTCAACACTAGAGGGTGTGCAAGAATGATGTCGTTCAATACCGCTTTCGCTTTATCGATATCATCTGAATAACCAATACCGAAAACCATATCAACACGTCTTACACGTTCTGCCGTGATGTTGTTAATAACGTCACCCCAGATCTTGTTGTTCGGAATAACCAAACGTTGGTTGTCAATGGTTTGGACGGTTGTTGATACTAAGCTCATGTCTTTTACTGTGCCTTGCACGCCAGCAACTTTAACCATGTCACCCACATCATAAGGGCGGTAGATCAAGATCATCAAACCTGACGCAAAGTTAGACAGCGTATCTTGCAATGCAAAACCAATGATAACACCCGCAACACCGAAACCCGTTAATAGTGGTGCTAGCTCAATCCCTATTTGAGACAGGGCAATCAGCAAACCTATAAACACGACTGCTTTAGATGCGATGGATACAAAGAAATCCTGCATCAGTACGCTGAAGTCCATTTTAGAGTGCGAGACACTCTTACGAACGGTCTTGCGAGCGACGTTAGCAATAAGGCGAGTTATATACAAAATACCGAGAAACAGAGCGAGTTTAACGATAAAAGAAGGGGTATTTTCGAAAGCCCATGAGCTGAACGAACGTAGCCAACCATCGAGCAGCTCCAGTGCAACATCAACATCCAACACATCGGCGTTAATGTCACCTGTCGTCGCTAGCAAAACACGTTTGTACGAAGTCACATCCACGCCAAACGGTTCCATTAGCGTGATGGTTTCTTCTAAGCTCGCGACCATAACGCTAGTACGCTCGCTGAAACGCTCAAGCTCCTTTTTAATCGTCGCTTTCTCTTCTTCATTCACAAAAGACAAACGCGCTTCTAGATCTTGTCGCTGTGTGTCTGTGTAAAGAATGGCATTAGTCAGGTATTTAGAACGAGAAATTAACGCCGTTTTAAGTTCACCTTTAGGAACAGCAACATCAACACCACGCTCTTTCGACCAATTTAAGGTCTTAGCAAGCTGCTGATAATAGACATCCATCATTCCGATTCGTTTTTGAATACGCAACTCAAGGCGTTTTTTAGCGTCACCCTCAGCGGAACGGTTTTCTTTACTCATTGAAACGATTTTAGTTTCATTCAACGACAGCAATTTTTGTAGCAGTTCGACCTGCTGAGCAAGAGTGACATCCAGCCCCTCTTTTTTATCTGACGATAGCTGTGAAAAAATCTCTTCGCGTAGGCCCTGGTTCTTACGCCTTAAGATATCTTCAAGAAAGGGTTTTTCAGCATCATGCGCCGTTTCTAATGTTGCTAGATCGAGCATTAACTGATCTTGTACTTCTGCGATTTTCTCAACGCTCTGCGCATAACTTCCAAATGCGACAAACGCCAACATTAACAATAGACAACGCCAAACCTTCATCATATTAATTCCTATCACTGTCTAAATTGACCCTATAAATAGTAGTAAAAAGAATATGGATAACAAGCATTTAAACGTATGTTATGTTAAAAATTCGCAAATTATCAGCCTGCTTCTAATATTTGAGAGTTCCAATCCCCTCTTATGACCTGTAGAGTACGCATCCAACAAAGAACAACAGCCAATATCTTCATTCGAGCACAGCACTAAAGCGCCCTAAATACGATGTTGGCTCACAGCAAGAGAGCATAAAAATGAACAACGAACTTGATATTATTGAGTCTCTAGAAGAACTAGAGCAATTCCTAATTTCAGTGGAAGCTGGCGGTTTAGGCCTTGAAGGCGTTGAAGGTGTAGGCATGGCAACCAATAATTCAGATGGTCGTCACTTCGTTGCTGTATTCAATAGCAGCCATAAAGTTCTGCTTGCTCGCTGGATCACCAAAGAGGTGTTTGATAACGGTAAAGACTTGGTACGTAACGGCCCTCGCCGCACTCACTAAGCCTTTCCAATAGCACCAATGATTAAAGCCCAACACGTTCACTGACGATCTGTTGGGCTTTTTTGTATCGCCTGTCCCGTCCTGATAGTTAATAAACCACTCAATACAGAATAATTAGCGATAACTTTCAGTTGTTGTGAACTTTAGCTACAGCTCAATGTCGTATTCGCGTGAATTGGTGTTTATGCGTCTTTTATCGTGTATCTGCCGTTTCCCGCATTTATACATAGTTTCACTTTAACCATTTTATGACTTGTGGCACGAAGAGAACTTATCTAAGCTAACCACAATTCAATGAGCTTGCTTTAACGACTAACAGATTTGATTACTGACTAATTTGCTGAACACATCGCTACTTTTCTTATCCACACAGAACCGCCGACAAAAGCATTCGCTTTGGGCGCTCTTCCTTACCGGACTGGTTATCGTAACTTGTCTGGCGAGCACTCTGGCCGTCAAGAAAGTATCGTTATCTGCATCCGCTAATGGCCAATCAGTCCTAGTTGGCACACAAACTCATACAGAAACCAGTAATCCCCAAACCAACATCGCTTCTTCAGAAAAAATGGCTGCTCTATACGCCAGCGTTTTCGGCTTAGAAGCCTCAAAAATGTTAACGTCCCCCAATTCAAATTCATGCAGCCTAAGTTCGAAAATGCTGACCTTTGCCGCCCCAAAAACCGGCTGGCTGATCCCATTCGTACTTATTATTGCTGTTGCGTTTAACTTACCTCCTCACATCTCGAGATTATCTAGAGACAATCATCGCTCTACTCGACCGACAAAACACCGATTGCATCTAAAGCACTGTATATTTAGAGAGTAAATAACCGGGCTACTACACCCTTTTATTTATTTTTTGGAGATACATTTGTGTACAACACACTACTAACTAAGTTTGTCGATTCATTGGCATTCTCTATGCGTACATGCGCGAAAACCTTAGTCACTGCCCTTTTGGTTATGACGTCATTTACCGCCTTGGCACAGACAACGGGCTGGCTTAGTGTGCCTGAGCATCCGCCTGTTAAAATGCGAATGATGTCGACGGGTGAACAGTCGGATGACGGCTCTAAGATCCAAACCGTGCTCGATGTCGTGCTCGACGGCGACTGGAAAACCTATTGGCGCAGCCCAGGCGAAGGTGGCATTCCGCCAAGCTGGGACTGGTCTGGTTCAACAAACATTGAGTCAGTAGAGTGGCACTGGCCGATACCTAAATACTACGAGCAGCTTGACGTCATGACGTTAGGCTACAAAAAACATGTCAGCTTTCCTGTCACTTTATCCCTGAAAGACAACACGAAGCCTGCGATATTCAGGGCATCGTTTACCTTTCCGTCGTGTACCAATATCTGTGTGTTAACCGATTACGATATCGAACTGCCGATTGACCCACAAACTTTAGCGCTCGATGAAGAAGCGATGTTCTTGTTCAACCAAGGCATGAGCCAATCTCCACGAGAAGCTAATCGCACTTCAGTCAATGGTCTATTTTGGGACAAGAGCAAGCAGCAACTGGTTACTCAGCTGACAAGTAAAAATGGCTGGGATAAGCCGATGGTGTTGATTGACGGGCAAGAAGTGATTGATGACTTCTTCTTTCAACCAAGCGTCCACATCACAGACAATACAATGACGGCCGTATTTGATGTGAGCAACTGGATAGGTGAAGTCGACTTAACGGACCGTAACGTGAGTGTCACCGTTTCAGACACTAATTTCGCCGAAGAGATGACGGCCAAAGTTGGCTCAGAACCGATCGCTTACCAAACAAGCAACAACGGCTTTTTGGCGATGATAGGCTTCGCTTTAATTGGTGGTTTGATCCTCAACATCATGCCATGTGTGTTGCCAGTCTTAGGAATGAAATTAAACAGCATCATTCAAAACCAAGGTGCATCTAATCGTCATATTCGACTCTCATTCTTAGCTTCTGCTTCAGGTGTCATTACATCATTTGCGCTGTTAGCCCTAGGTATGACCGCTCTAAAAATGGGTGGTAATGCCATTGGCTGGGGAATCCAGTTCCAAAATGTTTGGTTCATCGGGTTCATGCTGAGCATCACTTTGCTGTTTTCGATTAACCTGCTTGGGTTATTCGAATTCAGACTACCATCAGGTTTAAACACCTGGATGGCAACCAAAGGCGATGACTCACATTCAGGCCACTTTGTTCAAGGCATGTTTGCAACGCTGTTAGCAACGCCGTGTAGCGCGCCATTCCTAGGAACCGCTGTCGCGTATGCACTTGGAGCAAGCTACCAAGAGTTATGGGCTATCTTCATCACGCTTGGTATCGGTATGAGTGCGCCTTGGTTGATCTTTGCGCTATTCCCAAGCCTAACCAAATTGCTTCCAAAGCCTGGGGCGTGGATGTTCAAAGTTAAGCTGGTATTTGGCTTAATGATGTTCATTACCAGCCTATGGCTAACAAGCCTCCTTAGCCCATTCATTGGTAAATTCCCAACTATCCTGCTGTCGCTATTTATCGTGATTTCAGTATTGATTTGGATTGGCCGTAAGTTGGGTCGCAAGGTGCTTATTCCTATCGTCGCAACCACAACCTTGGTGTTTGGTGCTGCATTGATCGTCGGTAGTGTCACCGCTGATAACTGGGCGACTCCGATTGTTGACGATCTCGCTTGGCAAAAGCTGGATGCGAAGCAAATCCCTCAGCTCGTTGATGAAGGCAAAACGGTGTTTGTTGATGTGACTGCTGATTGGTGTATCACTTGTAAAGCCAACAAGATCGGCGTCATCCTTCAAGACCCTGTCTACAGTCACCTACAGCAAGAAGACATTGTTTTGATGAAAGGTGATTGGACAACACCAAGTGAAAGTGTCACTCAATACTTACAAAGTAATGGGCGATTTGGTGTGCCATTTAATATCGTCTACGGCCCGAGCTATAAAAGCGGTATTCCACTGCCTGTCATTCTCAACAGTGACACTGTCGTTCAAGCCATCGACGCTGCGAGATAACTGATGAAGACTCCCAACAATGAAGATAAATCTAGCACGATTGAAGACGACGCTGTAAAGGGTGAGGCCAAAAAGCCAAGTCGTCTTAAGAAGTGGGGAAAGGAACTGGTTTCAATGATATTGATCGTTGGCGTGGTTTCATTTGCCATGGACTTTTATCACAGCAGAAGCATGCCTCAGGGCGACGCGATTCCACTTGTGGGTCAATCGCTCCAAGGCGAAGATATTGATGTTATCGAGCTAAGCAAAAATGGTAAGCCAGTCATTGTCTATTTTTGGGCGACTTGGTGTGGCGCCTGCAAATTTGTAAGCCCAACCGTCAATAGCTTCAGTGATTCCCATCAGGTGGTTTCGGTCGCTCTATCGTCTGGTCCAGACGAGCGTGTTCAGCGCTACTTAGAGGCGCAAGAGTATGACTTCCCTGTGATCAATGATCTTTCTGGAGCTATCAGCAGAAGTTGGGGCGTTAATGTCACTCCAAGCATCGTCATCATCAAAGATGGAAAGATTAGCAGTATCGCAACAGGCATTACTTCCCCGATAGGGCTTTGGTTAAGAACCTACTTTGCCTAACTCGCTTACAAAGAAAAACAGAGCAAAGCAAGGTGAATAACTCGATTTAGCCCGTTTAACGAACAGAATTTCCGTGAGCGCGACCCAATGAGCGCTCACGATTATCACGAATTAGAGAAAAGACAATATGAAAAAGCATCTGATAAGCGCACTGATTTTAGGCTCATTAATGAGTACTAATGCCTTCGCAGAATTAAACAAAGAACAAACTCAACAACTTGAAGAAATTAATCAATTCCTGAAGGAAAACCCATCGACGATCTCTGGATTGCATACCAGTTTAGAGCAGTACGTAGCAGGTCAAGAGCAAGCGAAGAAAGCCCAAGCGGAAAGCCATGATTGGTTATACAACAATGACGCTCACCCGATCCTTGGCAATCCAGATGGTAAATCGGTCATCATTAACTTTACCGACTATAACTGCCCTTACTGTAAGCGCTTGGAAAAAGGCTTGGTTCAATTAGCCTCTGAAAACAGCGACATTAAAGTGATCAACGTGTACTTATCGTTTAAGCAACAACAAGTTGCGGGGCTAGACACCAACGCGGCGCTATACGCGATGAAAGTATGGAAAGATAACCCAGAAGCATTACCTGAAGTTGATAGATTGCTGATGGCGAAAAGCGGTATTCACTCGAAAAGCTCACTAGAAGCCGTTGCCAAGAAGACGGGAACAGAGGCGGAACTAAAAACAACTCAAGAACAAAACCAGGTTCTAACCACTAACCATCAAACGTTCAGTGCACTCGGCTTAACGGGCACTCCAACCATGATGATGAACGGAAATGTTTTACCAGGATATGTGCCTTATGACCGATTAAAAGAGATCGTGGACGACGCTTTTTAATCGAGTGTAGATAGAGATAAAGATTCAAAAGAGAAGTAATAAAAAGCCGACTCGCGTAACTCGCAGTCGGGTTTTTGATGAGTTTAAGATAATGTTTTCAATATTATTTTTGAAATAGAAAAGCAGTCGAAGTGTCACTATCTTGCAATGGATTCTTAATCTAGCCTCGCTACTCTAAAAGCAGTTCTCTCGATGAGTCCAAGACGTGCTTACTCTAGACAACTGTCCTTTGACCGAGCCTAGCTCGGTCTTTTTTTACGTGTTTTAGATAACAACACAGTGCATTAACACGGAAACGTCCAACCGACTGAGCCTTAACTCAGCAAGCGACAAACAAGCGCGCCCGGCTCCCTTAATGCATCCACGTTATAGCTGAGTACACGACCAGAAGATGGTGCGTGATAACGACGACATTCATTACCGAACGCATCATATTGGATGGCGAGCAGATCATCTTGTTCGACACTTTGCAAAAGCTCGACCTGAGGCAGTACAAAGCCACCTATGTCGGCGCGGATAGACACGACGTTGTTGCCTTCTATCCAGTCCATACTTGGCAGCTGATTTGCCTCAAACGGGCTTTCACCGTCAAGCATCTCGTAGTAAGACAGCATATTAAAAACACCGTCCACGGCTCGTTGAATCATGTCAGGCTGAGTAAACTTACCCATCCCCACTTCCACCGTAATACTCGGAATTCCACTTCGATTCCAAACCGTTTCGAGAATACCTGGGTCGCCGGGATCATTGAGAACACAATCTGGCGTCATCAACCTTGCCATTTCAAGGCATTGTTCAATTCGGTAGTCAGCAAAAACATAAAGTGGGTAGACCGCGCCACGAGTTTGGGTATGCAGGTCAACGGCGAATGTCGCATTGTGTTTGAGTAAGCGATCCCACAAAGACGCAACAAAGCGTTCCGCAGCTAGGCCATTCGCATCACCCGGAAAGAGTCGATTAAGGTTGGCAGGGCAAGAGCCCGGATCCGAAGAGATAAAATCGCGGCTGTGGTTAAGCAAACCCGACAAATTCACAGTAGGCACTATCGTGACCGTGCCTTTGAGCGTTTTACCGACTAAGTCTCTGATAATTTGCTGAGCAGCCAACACACCGTTGAGCTCATCACCGTGAATACCAGCGGTGATCATCAACTTAGGACCTGCTTGACTGCCTTTGAAAACAGAAACCGGCATGTTCTTGGGTTGCCCTAGCCCATCACTGGTTACTTGAAACCAAAACTGGTGCTCTCCAACGGGTAGGTCTTCAACATTCAAGGAGCCAATAACCTGCCTACCTTGTAAAACATCGCCTAAGTACTCTGTTTTCATCCAACGTCTCCATATTGTTGAGCAGAATCTATTCTCTTCTAAGTTTTTGCATCATAGAGGATATCCTTACCAGTACAAGCAGTTAATCAGATTAACAAGCTCTCAGCGCAGCCAAAATTCACCACCATCGACATACGTGATTCCAAGGTAAAACTTGCTAATGTGACCTTTGAAATACACGCAACTTGTATAACTATTCATAGAACACTCAGTCGCATGAAATAAAAGTGCAATAAAATCAACACTTAAAAAAGTTCCCCATTCACGAAAATGTAATTTTATGGAAATGAAAGCTTAATTTATCTGCTCTAAATTAGCTTCATATCGAAACGGAGAGCACATTGCTCACGGATTTTAAAATACAAGGTAAGTGATTATGAAAAAGGCAGTTCTAGCTTCTGCAGTGGTAGCGGCACTAGTTTCAGGTTCATCTCTAGCAGCAACAGTTTACAGCTCTGATGGCACAGAACTTAAAATTGGCGGTCGTGCGGAATTCCGTGGTGATTTCATTGGTTCAGGTGGTGCTGAAATCGACGGTACGATGAAAAACAAAAGCCGTGTTCGTTTGAATGTGGGTGGTACTACAGAAATCACTAGCGACCTATCTGGTTTTGGTTTCTACGAAGCAGAACAAAGCGTGAAATCTTCTGCTGATAACAGTAAGACTGAAAACTTTAAGCAACGTTACATGTATGCAGGTTTTGAAGGTAACTTCGGCGCAGTATCAGTAGGTCGTCAAGATACAGCTGCAGCTCAAATCTCAGAAATGTCGGATGTTACTATCTACTCTGGTGACCAAAAAGCATTCATCAATGCAGGTGACGAGCAAATCAATAACACGTTTGTATACGCTTACGACGCAGACGCACTTTCTCTTAAAGCAAGTTTGATTGCTGGTGAAGACAAAGATACTGACGGTTACGGTATCTCTGGCATTTACACACTACCGATGGGCTTAGGTTTCGGTCTTGGTTACTCAGGTAACGACAACGGTACTGGTAATGGTTCAGCTACAGCATTGATTGCTGGTATTAACTACAAAATGGATGCTTTATACCTAGGTGCAACCTACACAATGGGTGACCTAGACGACAAAGCAAAAACTGAGTTCTCTGGTGTGGAAGTTGCTGCTAAATACAAGCTAACAGACCAATTTGAACTGGCAGGTTTGTACCAAAAACAAGAAAAAGACGCGACACAGAACTTAACTGTAGACACAGCTGACTTCTTTGAGCTGACTGGTACTTACAAGTTCAACAAATCTATCCGTACATACGTTGCTTACCAATTAAACAATCTAGACGACGTAAAAGTTGCAGGTTTAGAAACACAAAGTGAAGACTCTCTTCGCCTAGGTGTACGTTACGACTTCTAATCTAAATCGACTTTAGATACAGACTAAAAAGGTTGGGCAATGGCTCAACCTTTTTTCATATTCAAATATTCTGACTGACTTCATCAATGCTTTTTCTGGTTAAGTGGTGCTAAATCCGTATCATAGGTGAACCACATCAAATAATTAGAAGCATCATGTCACAACACCATCCGATCCAAGGCGCTAGCTGGATGCTAACCGCAGGCCTAGCCTTTGCCGTTATTAACAGCCTAACTCAAATTGCTAGCATTCATTTCGGACTTACTTCTACCACCGTTGCCGTCATTCAATACGCCATCGCGTTATTCGCTATTCTTCCTTACCTAAAAACGCTGGGTATTCGCCGCGCGCTAAAAACCGACAACCTCAAATTGCACGTATTCCGTGTCTTCTTGTCTGTTATTGGTATTCAACTTTGGATATGGGCACTGGCTTACCCAGTACCAATTTGGCAAGGCATTGCCCTTCTCATGACATCGCCATTGTTTGCAACCATTGGTTCAGGGCTTTTCTTAAAAGAGAAAGTTGGGGCTGCTCGCTGGGGCGCGACCTTAGCAGGCTTCGTGGGTGCGATGGTGATTCTAGAGCCGTGGGCTGAAGATTTTAACTGGGCAACGTTATTACCAGTCGGTGCCGCTTTCTTCTGGGCATGCTACTCACTGATGGTGAAAAAACTCTCTTCGCAAGACAGTCCTTCAACCATGGTGGTCTATCTTCTACTATTAATCACACCATTTAACATCCTGCTTGCTGCGCCAGATTGGCAAACGCCAAGCGGCGGTACAATCTGGGCTATATTGATTGTTATCGGTGTTATGACGGCACTCGCTCAATGGGCGATAGTAAAAGCCTACTCGGTCGCTGATGCTTCGTTTGTGCAACCTTTTGACCACGCCAAATTACCGCTAAATGTTTTAGCAGGTTGGATTGTATTTAGTTGGGTTCCACCGGGTCGTTTATGGCTAGGGGCTGCTATTATTATTGCGTCAGTTGCATTTATAACGCACTGGGAAACTAAAAAACCTTCAAAAGTGAAGAAAGTTTAAGGTTGGTGAAATAAATAGTTCGACAGTCCGTTCTATATGGATAAGAGAATTCAAACGAGGCCGTAACCATGAAGAAACCAGTCAAGATTACACTATACCGTTGGGCAGGCAGTTGGGGGCCATTTAAAGTTAATATCCCATGTGGGGAATGTACCCTTACCAAAGACATTCTTAAGGATACTTTTGAGAATGAGTTATCAGATGTCGATGTCGAACTGGAAGTGAAAGATTGGTTGTCTCACTGGTGGGAGCCTCTAAAACTTGGCTCTTG
Source organism: Vibrio sp. 10N.286.52.F8 (assembly GCF_041468745.1). Classification (NCBI taxonomy): domain Bacteria; kingdom Pseudomonadati; phylum Pseudomonadota; class Gammaproteobacteria; order Vibrionales; family Vibrionaceae; genus Vibrio; species Vibrio sp. 10N.286.52.F8. The sequence goes on along the minus strand of NZ_JBFRJF010000005.1, from coordinate 37,996 downwards.
GCACGCCCCAATCCTTGTTGTTGAAGGCAAGGTTGTCAGCCAAGGTGAAGCGCTGAATCGCGGTGTGTTAATCCAATCGGTGATCAAAGAGTGGACCAAACGAGACAGCCTAAAAGGCAACATCGTTTATGGTAAGGCGACCTGCCCATTCTGTGTTAAAGCGAAGAAAATGCTGGATGAAGCGGGTGTTGAATACCAATACCACGATGTCGTAAAAGACAGCGCCGCTTTGTACCGTATGATTCCAGAGGTAAAAGCACACATTGGTGAGAAAACACCGGTCACCGTCCCGCAGATCTGGCTTGATGGTAAGTACATCGGTGGTGCCGATAACTTAGAAGCGTGGATGAAAGAGAATGGCTTAGATAGCATCCCTAATAATGTGGTCGACTTATCCAATCAATCTGCTGGCTGAGTTCATTAAAAGCCATTAGTCAGAAGCTTAATTGGTATTTTTTGTGTCCATCCACAACAAAACAAAGCGATAACTTTCACCAATCGCTAAAACGAAAAAGGCCTTAAACTTCATCGAGTTTAAGGCCTTTTAAAATTCCGTTTTTGAAAATGCTTATTTAGCCATTTTCTTCATCATTCGCTTAAAGAACGATGGTTTCTTTGGCTTTGAAGTGCCGTACAATGCTTCGTGCATCATGTTTTTTGCTGCCATTTGACCAAGGTATGCGTGGCCTAGTTCGTAATTCATGCTTATCTCCGCACATAATCAACTTTCTTTAGCGCGGATTCTACACTTAAAACGCCCAAAAACAAGATCTAAATCACACTTTAATGCAATATTAAGCATTCATTTGCAATTAGCCTAATTTTGTCTCTGTGCTAATCAGCATTGTTTTTGTATATCAATGAGTTAACCTAAATTCTGGTTTGAGCTTAATGCTCCATTCCTAATAACAACCCAAGACATTGATTTAGACACTGATAAAAAAAGCAGCTCAATAGAGCTGCTTTCTAAAATGCTTTACTGAGAAACCTAGCTGCGCTTTGGCTGTCTGTAAGTTTTACCGGCAATTTGGTATGTGTCTTTTTGCTTCAATTCAAACATCGTTTCAAAGAACCAAGCTGCAAATTTGATTAAGTCATCGCCTTCATTCATAACATGTTCGATGTACTCTTGCTCTTCGCCTTGTTCATTTTCTTGAAGCGTCACGTGGTAAATACGCTTTTCGCCTTCCACTTCAGCAAGTGCAAATTGACCAGTCAGTGATGCAGCAGCCTCAGCGACTTCTGTATCCTCATTGGATTTCAATAGCTCAAGCGCTTGAGGCAGGCCATCTAGTGCGCAGATAGCTTTTACCAGTACTTCAAATTCATTTTGCTGCATTTTGTTTTTACCTATTCAATGGACCGAAGCATTGTAGAAAACCATCAGCACAAATACAACGTATTAACGATGGTGCGTTAAACGATAGTGAATTTGGCATTTAGCTATATTCCACTTCAACAGTATCGCCTTTGTTGTTCATTTTGGTTGAAGACCAAAGCACTCCGCCCATGGCTGCACCAATAATGAGGTAGAACACGCCTAATTGAAGATGAGTCGTGACCCAACTCTCTACAAGATACCCACCCAATAAACCCGCTAAACACATCTGAATTGAACCAGACAATGCCGACACTGCTCCCGCTTGTTTCTTATGAGGTTCTAATAACATGCTGATTGATAATGGGAACGAGATGCCTTGTGCTATCGCCAACCAAGTAAACGCCCAAACTAAGTTAAAGATGGATAACTCATGAGTAAGAAGCCAAGTTCCCGATGCCAAGATAATCAAAATAGCTAGGCTCATCAGTTGGGGCGTACTAAACCTACGATTGAGTAAGTTTAAAGCGACGCTACCTATCAGTAAGCCTGCCGAAGGGACAATCATCAATGAACCATACTCAGCGGCGGTCAGCCCCAATTGCTCTTGCATTAAGAATGGAAACAGCGATAAAGATACCAAACTCGCCATGTAGCTCATCCAGTTGTAACTGGCACTGGTCAACACTTGGCGATTGGTCAACAAGCGTCCGTAGTTCTTCACCACTTGGCACGCATCAAAGCGGCTCTTTCCGTATGGCAAAGTTTCATGCAGAACAAAGTAACCCAGTGTGAATATCGCTAGTAGATACAATAAAACGAACAGGAACACCGCCTGCCAACCGAGGTGAAATGAAATCCAACCACCGAATACCGGCGCAATGATCGGCATGATCGAAGCGGTGATAGAGATATAAGACAACGCTTTGGTAAGCTGTGAACCATCATAGCTGTCACGAAGCACACTTCGCCCAAGAACCGAGGCACTACCCGCCCCTAAACCTTGCAGCAAGCGACCAACTTCTAGCGCCGTCATATTGTCAGAAAACACAACACAAACGACTGTACCAATCAAATAAACACCCTGACCTAACAAGAAGATAGGTCTTCTTCCCACCGCATCGGACATCGGTCCGTAAAATAGCTGAGACAAGCCAAAACCCACCAGAAACAGCGTGACGAGAAGCTGTACATCTACTTGAGTAGCACTTAAATCAGAAGCAATTAACGGTAATGCTGGCAAGTAGATGCTCACACCCACCTGCCCCGTAGCAATAATCATCATTGCTAAGAGTAACGGTGTTTTTTTAAAGGTCGATTGGCTCAAAAAATTCCCTATTCGTTTGATATTTGTTCATTAGATGAGTTTACATTCAAAACCAATAATTGATAATTAGCTAAATTGGAATTTTATTAAGTCCCAACAGGAAATAATATGGATTGGATTCTTAACGTAAAAAGCTATGTCAGAGTAGTGGAAGAAGGTAGCTTCAATGGTGCTGCTCGAAAACTTAACACCACCAGCTCGGCGATCAGCAAAAGAGTGAACTGGCTAGAAGAGCGCATCGGCACCCAACTGTTAAAGCGCACCACGCGATCAATTAGCCAAACCGAAGCAGGTGCGCTCTTTTACCTGCGAGCCAAGGATCAGCTCGACAATTGGCAGTCCATTATTGATGAGACTCGCTCGGTTAACCAAACCCCAGCAGGCCTATTAAAGATTGGCGCTACGATTGCGGTTGGCTCTAAGTTTCTGGTGCAATACATGGACGACTTCTTAGAAAAGTACCCTGATATTAAGGTACAACTCATCACCACTACGCCCGGTCAATTACCCGAGCTTGGCTTGGACTTGGTAATCAGTCGTGAACTAGAACAACTCAACTCATTAAGCTTCAAGAAAACACCGCTGTTTGAACACAGAGCCAGCTTCTATGCAGCACCAAGCTATCTTGCCAAACACGGCTACCCCAGTTGCGAGCAAGATTTGGAGCAACACAACTCGTTAATTTGGGGAGAGCGTCCGACCCGTGAAGTAGCACTCACCAAAGGGCAGCGAATAACGTTAAACGGTAACTTTGCGACCACTAATCCAGAGGCTTTGTTTCATGCTGCGAAGCGAGGAATGGGCGTACTGTTAACCATCAAAGCGATGATCAAAGAGGATCTAAAGCAAGGGACATTAGTTCCAGTATTGCCAAATATTACCGCCGACGAAGTGATGGTTTACGCGTACTACCCTAAGCTTGATTACTCGCACACGCGAACCAAGCTCTTTTTGGACCATCTGAAAGACAGGCTAGACAAAGAGCGTAGCACGCAAGCTCTGTGAAATAAGTAACATTTTAATTTGAAAAGTTATACAACACGGCCAATAATAAACTTGACGCATATAGATTATACAAGTTCGCACATATACAAGATAATACGTATACCGCTTACACAGTGAATCTGGTTAACTAGGGGTGGTGGCTATGACTCAACATACGCACAATAGCATGATAGACACAGAGCGCATTGGCCGTTTGCTGAAATTGGAAGGTATCGACCTTTTAGAGTCAGCTGTGCTTACTTTACATCAGACCTTTGATACTCAATACACTAGCATCATTGAGAAGAAGTACTTCCCTGACCAAACCGTTCCTTTGGTGATCGCCCATTCTGATCATGTATTACATGACAAAATCAATGCGCGCCATGGTCACATCTACCAACAAGCCGTCAATCAAAGACACCCAGATTGCTCATTTTCTCAGTACATCGTCCAGTCATTGCCAACATCGGCATTTAGGCAGGAAATCACCTCACAAAACTCCATCGCGATCCCGACTCAAACTCAAAGTGGCGAAGTGATGGGCGTGCTGTTTTCAACGTTCACCTCGCCTCTTAGCCCTGATCAGCAACAAGACGTGGTAAAGCACCATCAATTGTTCGCCGACATCATCATCCATACCTTGCGTGAAATGTGGTTTAACGATCGTTCCGAACAACTTGTAAATCAGCTTAGTTATGAGGTGTCACACGACAGCCTAACCGGGTTACTCAACCGAAGCTGTTTATCAGATACCTTAGAGTCGATTACTCAACAGAGCGTCACTCCGTTTACATTGGCTTTACTCGATATCAATAGCTTCAAAGCCATTAATGATATGCACGGTAATTATATTGGCGACAAGGTGCTGCAGTTTGTCGCAGAAATATTGCGCCGAACTTTACCTGAAAGCAACCTGACTTTCCGGACTGCTGGCAACGAGTTCGCCTTCATCACCTACCATTCTGATCCGATAGCCGTGTGCGAACAAATACTGGCCAAAATTAAGCAGGGCTACAGTAGCGTTGATATCAAGATAGATTTCGACGTCAGCATCGGTATTGCCAGTTCGGATGGAGACAACAAAGACGTTGAGCAAATCATCTTCAATACCAGCTTGGCGCTTAAAGAGTGTAAACACAGCCAAGATACTCATATTCAATGTTATGACACTCACTTAAGAGTTCGTTACCAAAGAAAAACCGAGCTAGTCGCAGCGCTACGAAGTGAGCTGGAAAACCCAATTTCACAAAGCTATATCCCCGACAGCAATGGAATGTACGTAGTTGTACAGCCGATTGTGGGTCAAGGTGAAACGCAATGGGAATATTTCGAGGTACTGACTCGCTGGAAAACCGCCAGACATGGAGACATCTCACCCGTAGAGTTTATTCAAGTGGCAGAAGAGTCAGGGCTGATTGTCGAATTAGGTGAACGCATTATTGAATTGGTGTGCCGCGCTAAAACCACACTAGAGCAAGGCTTGGGCTACAAGGTTAAACTTGGAATCAACTGCTCTGCGCACGAGCTTACTGATTCGAAACGTTATATATCCTACCTGACTCGAACCATTGAACAGCACCATTTTAAGGCGAATGAGTTTGTTATCGAGTTAACCGAAACCGTTCTGTTATCGCCAACACAAGAGACAAAATCCGCGCTTAACTTTCTGAGAGGACAAGGCTTCACGATTGCACTCGACGACTTTGGTACAGGCTACTCCAGTTTGAACTACATCCACAGCTACCCTATCGATTGCATTAAAATTGATGCGACCTTTATTCGAGACTTGTTAACTAGTTCGACCTCAGAGAGCGTAGTATGGCTGATTGTTCAACTGGCCCATAGACTCGATGTATCTTTGGTTGCGGAAGGTGTTGAGAAGCGTGAGCAATTAGAAAAGCTGCACGCGATGGGATGTGACAAGATCCAAGGTTACCTCTACTCACCTCCAATGCGACCTGAAGCTATCGTTAGCTATGTCGCGCACTCAGAGCCTTTAGTTTAAACCCTTACCGAACCTTCTATTGAGAACTAAAAAGCCGCAAGAGCATCACTTAACACTGACTGTGCTTTGTGATGCTCTTGCGGCTTTAAAACAGTTTAATGGCTAGCTACTTACTAGCATTATTAACCATTGCTAGATTGCGCGTTTCTAACGCTGCCTTCAATAGCTTGTCGGCTTCATCTCTCGCGGCTGTGAATGTCGCTTTTTCCTTTTTAGGCACAGAATCGGCCATTGGGATATTTGCTGTCATTGCATTCACAGGACGACCACGTTCAATCAGTTCGTAGTGCAAGTGTGCACCTGTCACTCGGCCAGTTTTGCCAGACAAACCAATACGCTGTCCACGAGATACCGTTTGTCCTTTACGAACGAGGATCTTACTCAAATGTAGATAACGCGTTTTGTAAGTGCTGCCGTGCTGAATGACCACGTAGTTACCCGCATATGGGTGCTTACGCGTCATGATCACTTTGCCATCACCCGTTGCTTGAACCGGCGTACCAACTGGCGTCGCGAAATCTGTACCGTTGTGCGGTGAAATGCGGCCAGTCACAGGGTGTAAGCGCTTAGGGTTAAACTGAGAACTTTGGCGCCAGCTACTGCTCACTGGGTAACGTTGGAAAGCACGTTGAAGGCTATCGCCATTAGCATCGTAATATTGTCCGTCGGTGTGTAAGTATGCTGACACAACGCGGTTACGATTCATGATCTTAATTGCTTCAATTTCACGTTTTCCGGTTGCAACACCATCAACATATTGCGCTTTTTGAAGCACTTCAAACTGATCGCCAGCACGTAGGTCGCGGCTGAAGTTCAGCTTGTCTTTAAGAAGAGTCACAATATGGTCAATCTCAAGGCTGTTCAGGCCAGCTTTATTCGCCGACATTGAGAAGCTGCCATGAATATCACCCACGAGAGGTTTTTGCTTCCATTCACCAGGAATAGAGATGTCTTCGAATTCGTAGCTGCCGTCATCAAGTAATCGGTAAACCACTTTGTCCGCGACGCTAAATTGAAGTTCCATTTTAGAAAGGTCGCCGGTCGCTTCATCACGCCAAAAGCGTAATGTATTACCCGGACGAAGCGTATCTAAAGCAAGGAAGTTCAAATCAGTTTCCATCACGCTCATCATCGATTTGTAAGAAAATCCAAGCTGAGTGAAGATGCTACTCAAGTTATCGCCAGATTGAATTTGGTACTCAAACGTTGGCGGTTCGATAACAGTAACAGAAGAAGGTGACAGAATTGACTCAATCACGGTTGAGTCGGGCAAATCAAGATCGATCGTTTTCGTCAGATCCGATTGTGACGATTGCAAAGCAACACCAATCGCAGCAATAAGTGGCAGTCCCAAAATAGCTACTTTTTTTACAGGTGAAAGCTCAGCAAACGGAGAGGGAAATATTTTTGAATACACGGTAAACAGGTCTTTCTACGATATAAAGGCATAGGATATGCTTTTCAAACGCATAAATCATCAATGCATTGTCATAATATGATGTGAATCTTCCCAACTTAGCCTAAGTCATTGAGTTGCCGTAGATGAAGAGCCACTAGATAAGAAATAAAATTAACCGCTAAATTTAAAAATAAAAAAGCAGAAACGGCTAGTTTCTGCTTTCTATTGGTTGACGTTATTCCGTTTCGAATAATTAATAAACGAAGCGAATTAGTCGCTGGTTTTAAGAAAAGATTATGCGTTTACCGTCGACACTAAGCAGTTGTCTTCACCAAACTCATTTGGGATGTAACGGTCAGCATTCGCATCGTTCACCCATTGTTGGTCATCAACTAGGTAGCGGAATTGAAACTCGCCATCTTTAGGTAGACGAGTTTTAAACTTGTAAACCTTCCCTTTGGCCAGTTTTTTCATTGGGGTGGCTTTCCAATCAAGAAAGTCAGCAACGATGGATACAGAGTTCGCTTCCTGAGCTTCTAGCTCGAAGGTCACTTCAACTTCATCTTTCGTCTTAAAAAAACGTTTATTAATCATTCGCAAGCTCCATTTGTAATAATAAGCGGACACAAAGCTAACTGTGTCTAAATTTCATTCATCTAACTAAGATAATATGTAATTTGGCTCACATAAACAACAGATCCTTACATTCACGAAAACGTTATTGCTTACCAATTGATTGCGTATCAAAAGAAAAACTCATTAACACCTTTTCAGAAGGGGGTTCTGCAAATGATTGTTCCGCAGAATGCTGAGTAAAGCCGATAAAACCTTCCCCAGTAAGTTTATTCTGTGATTGCGAACCTGGCTGCTGAGCTACCTCCAATGTCTGAATTTGTATACGATCACCCAGTAAAAGTTGGTCGACTAACACCACACGGCTTCGTTGCTGGTCATGCTTAAACAGGCCTAGATAATAGAAAACACCGCTGCCTTGGTTAGATATCCACATCGGCGCGACAAAGAAACTCGCCTTGCCCAACGTGGCGGCTGAAAGATTATTGGTGTCTACCGTTACCACACCGCGCTCAACACCTGAGTCATAGCGTCCAAACGCGATGGCTCTAGGCTCATCAACTTCATTGATAAAAGCGTAGGCGTTAGTCTCAGGAACTTTAATTGTCCATGGATTGGTCGTCTTCAAATCAAAAACGGTTTCTACGACTGGGTCATAACTCACTTGAGAAGAAGGAAACTTCGCCAAGATCTCTTCATCACTTAAGCTAAAGCGATAAATACCCGCTACTATCACCACAACCAGCATGACAATTGGAATCAGTAGAATCAGAGGGATAGGTAAGATTTTCTTTTTCATGGGCAATTATATTCTTTTGTTTTCATCCAGTTGTGCAGACCATAAAGGGCTTTAGTATAATTATCAATACAGGGTTAACCAGAAGTGGAGCATGGATGGATATCAATCATATTAAAGATAGAAATATCAGAAGTTGCGAATGCCGCTGTGGAGCAGTCAACCTAGTATGCCGAGGTGAACCTCAACGTACATCTGTCTGCCATTGCTATGAGTGTCAGAAACGCACCGGAAGTGTGTTCGGCATTCAGGCTCGGTTCCCAATAGAACAAGTTACACTCAGCGGTGAAGTGACCTCTTTTTCACGCATCAGCGATACGGGTAATGAAGTCACCTATCAGTTTTGTCCCAAGTGTGGCACCACCATGCTTTTGCAGTCGGTTGCCGCCGCTGATTTTTATATCGTCCCGCTCGGATTATTTAAAGAGCAAGACTTCCCACTGCCGAGCTTTTCGGTTTATGAAGAACGCAAACACGGTTGGGTTAAGTTCGACCACCAAATGAGCCATTACAACTAGTTCGTCATTGAGCGTTATCTTTATCTCGTTATTGACCGTTATCTTTATGTAGCAACAGTATTAAAACAAACTGCAATACTGTTGCCTAAGATCAAATATCACCGCTTCACAGCGCTAGCGTATCTTTTGTCTAGCGTTATAATCTTGCTCCTCTATTTAACCCAGGGTGAACCACATGATTTCTAAGTTACCTCGCTGGGTTGAATACGGCGCCCTTTTGTTAGCTGGTCTTGCTGGCAGTGTTAATGCTATCGGCTTACTTGGCTTCCAACATCAAGCTATCTCCCATATCTCCGGCACCATGTCTTTGCTAGGCAGTAGCCTGCTTACACCGACCTCGGCTTCTGTTCACCTCCTATTGGTGATCATGAGCTTCATGTTAGGTGCGGCGTTCAGCGGGTTCTTTATTGAAAACCAAGCATTGAAGTTAGGACGCCGTTACGGTGTTGCACTATGTATTGAGGGTGGATTGCTGTTTTTGGCGCTGTGGACACTGTTGCAAGGCTATACTTCAGGTCAGTATTTCGCTTCAGCCGCGTGTGGTTTGCAGAACGCGATGATCACCACTTACAGCGGGGCAATCATTCGAACAACACACATGAGCGGGATCATTACCGATCTTGGGATCATGATTGGCGCTCGCTTAAAGGGGATGCCTTTTGACCGCCGTAAAGCCAAACTGCTAATTTTCATTGTGGTTGGCTTCCTGTTTGGCGGCTTAATTGGCGCTTGTCTGTTCCAACGCTTCGAAATCTTGGCATTGGCTTTCCCTGCCTCTTTTGCTTTCATTATTGCGTTTAGCTACTGGTTATACTTGACCTATCGAACTGAAACCCCAGTCAATTTATAAATATCTGGCAATATAACCTCAAACTACGTAACATCCGCAACACTTTATTCTAAACTCTTAATACGTTGCAGAATAACCAGTATGAATATTTAGCGATATTTGATGAATAGTATTGCAAGCGATATTAATACTGGGTAATCTTGCACCCAATGAGAAAATACGGACGTTTAGTGAATAAAAATGCCAAGGATGTGGCTTTTTTACGTGTAGAAATTCGAGAACAATAACATGTCTAACAACAAGAATACTGCTCAAACAGAGAAATCTAAAGGCAGTTTCTGGGTTTTCTTAATCCCATCATTGATTGGTTTATTCCTTTTCATGGCGCCAATCAGCTATCAAGGTGATCTAACGATCCCTGTCGCTATTCTAGCTAAATCAATTCAAGCGGTTTTCGGTGAGTCTCTAGTTGCTATTATCACTGCAATCGTTGCTTTCATGTCTGTAGCTTCCGTTTTAAGCACCATTTTCAAACCTACATTCATTACATCAAGCTCTTTCTTAAACGGTCTTTTCAACCCATCTCCACTGTGGTTGTTGGTTCGTCTTATCGGTGGTGCTGCTGCATTCATGGCTTTCTTCCAAGTAGGCCCTGAGTTTATCTGGGAAGAAAACACTGGTGGTCTCGTACTAGAAGGCCTACTTCCAACACTGTTCTCAGTATTTATCTTTGCAGGTTTACTACTGCCACTACTACTTAACTTTGGTTTGCTAGAATTGTTTGGCACCTTACTAAGTAAAGTGATGCGCCCAATCTTCAACCTGCCAGGTCGTAGTGCTATCGATTGTATGGCTTCTTGGTTAGGTGACGGCAGTGTCGGTATCCTGCTTACAAGCAAACAGTACGAGAAGAAATTCTACACGCAGCGTGAAGCCGCTGTAGTTGGTACGACTTTCTCTGCAGTCTCTATCACGTTCAGTCTTGTGGTTATTGCTCAAGTAGAGCTAGAGCACCTATTCCTGCCTTTCTACGCAGCAATCTGTCTAGCGGGTATTGTGGCTGCGGTAATCATCCCTCGCCTTCCGCCACTAAGTATGAAGAAAGACACCTTCATTGATGGCAGCAAGCCGCACAAAGACGCTGACGCGATCCCTGCAGGTCACTCAACATTCTCTTGGGGTCTTGAGCTAGCAGTAAACAAAGCATCACAAGTTAAGTCAGCTAAGTCAGTATTTGCTGAAGGCATCCGTAACGCCGTGGATATGGTATTTGGCGTACTGCCTGTGGTGATGGGCCTTGGTACGATGGCACTGGTTATTGCGGAATACACATCGGTATTCTCATTCCTAGGTCAACCTTTTATTCCGTTCCTAGAGCTACTTGGTGTTCCTGAAGCGGTTGCGGCATCTGAAACCATCGTGGTTGGTTTTGCAGACATGTTCATCCCAGCAATCCTTGCGGCTTCTATCGACAACGAGATGACTCGCTTTGTTATTGCAGCAATGTCGGTAACTCAGCTGATCTACATGTCTGAAGTGGGCGCTCTGCTTCTAGGCAGTAAGATTCCAGTGAACATCTTAGAACTGTTTATTATCTTTATTCTACGTACGTTAATTACGCTTCCAGTTATCGCTGGTGTAGCGCATCTAATATTCTAAATTAGATACTACTTATGTAACTCAATAAAGATTCAGTTTATAAAGCCTCACTTTTGTGGGGCTTTTTATTTGCGAAAATATATACACAGTATTATTTGGAGTTCAATTAATTTATAAGCTCTGCATGTCATTTGATTTCATATCGTTTGTTCACCCCGCCTCTTTTTAATAGAAAACTGAACGCATAACTATCAAATTAATACATTCTTAATTCCTCCTTAAACTCCGTCTAGCCCCATTCCCCAACTCATTGAACCAAATACTAAAAGCAACAAATATGCGCTTTAGTGAATTTTGCATTGTTTAGGTTGTTGTATTTTTGTAGTCTATTTTGTGAAATTACATTCAAGTAAAATCCAATCTAGTCGATATATATAATTACAAAAACACGATTAACTTTAGTCTTCGCAAAGCCTGTGAGAAGGGGAAAACTCAATGAAATTTAGCCATAAGGTGGTTGCTGCATCATCAGCCTTGCTGCTAGTGACAGTATCATTGCTTTCAATACAACAACTTTACACTGTAAGAAGTGCAGTAGAAAACCACGTCAATGCGAGCCTGAAAGAGATGGTCTCGGGCGTGAAAAATACCGTCGTATCGGAGATGAACGCCAAGAAAGCGTTGGCTCAATCGACGACTGAAGTCATCGAGATCAACCCTGAAGATCGCGCTTACGTTAAAGAAATCTTAGAAAAGCCAAAGCTTAAAAACAGCTTCCTAGCGGTTGGTTTTGGTTATGAAGCAAACGGTTTCGTTATTGAAAATGATGATGGTTGGGATGCCGGTCCAGACTACGACCCACGAATTCGTCCTTGGTACATTGATGCTAAATCCAAAAACAGTTTAGTTGTTACCGCTCCTTATGTGGATGCATCAAGTAAGAAAGTCATCATATCAGTAGGTACTCCAGTTAAAGACAACGGCCGCTTTACTGCGGGTATGTTCTACGACCTAGAATTGACGAACCTTGCTACCTTGATCAACCAAGTGAACTTGTTTGATGCGGGTTACCTGTTCCTAGTAACAGCCGACGGCACCACGATTGCTCACCCAAATGCGAAAAACAACGGTGAAACGCTATCAAGCTACATGCCACAAGCGACTATTCGTGAAGGCTCTCAAGAAATTGAAGTCGACGGCAAAATGTTCCTAGTTAATTTCACCCACATCCCTAGTGAAGATTGGTACATCGGTGCAATCCTCGATGAAGAGATCGCGTTCCAAACCGTTGAAGAGTTGAAGAACAGCTCAATGATCTACTCTTTGATTGCAGTTATTCTCAGCATCATTGCACTGACTGTTCTGATTCGTGTGTTAATGCGTCCACTGGATGCGCTTAACCAAGCCATTCAAGATGTGGCGAGCGGTCAAGGTGATTTAACTAAGCGCCTAGATACCAACACAGACCAAGAGTTCTCTGACCTAGCGAAAGGTTTCAACACCTTTACTGAAAACCTGCAAAATCAGATCATTCAATCGAAAGCGATTGGTGTTGAAATTAAGCGTGGTACTGAAATCACGGTTAAAGGTGCAGGCGAATCAGCGAAAGCGATGAATACCCAACTGGAAGAGCTTGAACAGTTAGCGACTGCAATGAACGAGATGGCGGTTACTGCAACTGAAGTTGCAAACAATGCTCAAGGCGCAGCAGCGGCAGCCCGTGAAGCAGACGAAGCAACGCTAGACGGCACATCTGTCGTAAGTGACACCACTCAAGCGATTGATAACCTTTCAGCACGTATCGACCAAGCGGTTGCCGAAGTACAAGTACTTGAATCAGCAACAGCCAACATCGAAACAATTCTAAAAGTAATCAACGATATTGCAGACCAAACCAACCTACTGGCATTGAATGCGGCTATTGAAGCGGCGCGTGCTGGTGAATCAGGCCGTGGTTTCGCAGTCGTTGCCGATGAAGTTCGTACTCTGGCACAACGTACTCAAGAATCAACTACGGAAATCCGCAACATGATCGAGCAGCTCCAAGCGGGTGCAAGCTCAGTATCGAACGCGATGAACCAAAGTAAAGACACAGCCACTGACGCCGTTGAACGCGCTCAGCAAGCGAACTCTTCACTTGACCGTATCCGTGACGCGATTCAACGCATCTCAGATATGAACATCCAGATTGCTTCAGCGGCAGAAGAGCAGAGCTTAGTAGCGGAAGAGATCAATAACAACACTGTTAAGATCAAAGACCTTTCAACACAAGTATCAACAGCGGCCCAAGAAGCGAATACCGCAATGCAGCAGCAAACTGACAATGTTCGCCAACAAGACGAGCTATTGAATAAGTTTACGGTTTAACCAAGGTTTGGCTCAGTTGCCGTTTGGCTGAGTCGCCATTTGGTTTAGTTACCGAGCAATAGCTTAAAATAAAAAGCCCCGATTACTGATTGCCAGTAAGCGGGGCTTCTCTTTCTAGTCTATCCAAGTTAACTCGTGACAGGCTTCAATTCATTCGTCGTTAACATCATGCATTGGTTCGATTCCACCTTGATGGTTAAATCCTTACCAACACATTCAAACACATCATCCGACAGTAAATCGGTTACCGCACCAGTCCAATTTAATGAGGCTGTTTTGCTTCGCTTCGACTTGTTGATCACCACAATGCCTTTATCGCCACGGACAAACACCAACAAATCATCATTCGCTTCAACCACACGCATCGCTTCGCCATGAACATGGTTATGGAATTGAATCATGCTTTTCATGTAAGGCGCTTGCCAGTCGTTAAGCCAACGAGGCTGACCGCTCTTGTCCAGAATACCGCTGGTGCTCAGTTCACTGTAAACAAGCGGCACACCGCCGTCTCGACCAAGAATGAAAGCATGAGCCAATCGCTCATCCACTTCATCCATCACATGCTCCAAAAACACCTCGTTATTGGGAATATCATGAGTGACCGCAAACGTGATCGCTCGCATATTCGACAGAGCCTGACCAAAACAGTATGGGTTAATCAAAGACTTAAAGCTGCCCTGCTCTTCAAATGCTTTGAAGATGGTGTTGAACAACGGGAAATCGTAAGCGCCTAAGCGAGTGTGTTTAAGATAAGGCTCAAGGAACAGCTCATACTCTTCTTCTGTCGCGCCGCCATCGGTAATGATCTCACCGAAGATGTGCATTTCTTCGCAGATGTCATCCGTCCACACCTTGCGTAGGTGTGCCAGTGTCATATGCTTTGCCGCATCAATGCGAAATCCTTTCACACCAATCTCTTTCAGTGCTTTTAGGTAGGCTCTTTGTTGTGCCACCACATTATCGTTATCGAGTAGCGTTGGCAGGCCAGGATCGCTGGCGCCACCGGTAATACGCCCGTTTTGCACTTCCCACGTGTCTTTCCAGTTCTTGATACCAAACGCTTCCACGAAGTCGTTCTCATCAAAAAGAGGCTCAGAAAGGTCACCAAACAAACGTATGGATTCATAATAGTCAGCATCTTTTTGATAAGACGCCATATCTTGCTGATTGGGATACGTTAGATCACCGCGGATACCCGATTCGTTGGCCATGTGGTTAAACACCACATCCACATAAGTACGAAGCCCATGTCGCTTTAACGTGTCGACCATCGCTTTAAAATCTTGTGTGTCACCCAACTGATTATCGATCACACGATAGTCTTGGGGCTGATAGCGTTGCCACCATTGAGTACCAGAATTTCGATCGCAACCTTTAGGGCCGCGCAGCGATTTCATCGCCGGTGATACTAAAACAGATTTATAACCCAACTCTTGGATCAGTGGGGCGTTCTTCATTACGTCAGCGTAGCACCAGTCAAAGGCATGCAATATGACATCTGTCGCTGGATTGCTTAACATAGCTGAACTCTCCATGTTGTTCTCCTACCAAACTCGTTTACAGCTTTCTAGATAAATACAAAGGCTAAAAGGCAAAGCTGCATAAATTTCCTTAAGGATGGTATTTATTATATGAGTTACTCATTAAAACCCCTCCTCCTCTCACCGATTAGTCACGGCGGATAGTTAAGGGCGTAGCGCCAATTATCGCATAACGTCTGGGATGAACACTCAGCCATAGTGCTTTTAAATGCGCAAAAAAGTGACAAAAAAGGAGCGTATATACGCTCCTTTTATTCAATCTAACACATATTTATAACTAAGTTCTGTAAAGAACCTTAGTAAAATGTTTAATCTAACACATGAACACAGCGCCTCCAAATGATATAACTATCAATTAACTGATTGAGCTAGTTCATTTTTTTACCCCTACCCTATTGAAAATCCAAATATAGCCCTCAGATAATATATGGTTACTAAATCGTCAGTACTGGAGGCTCTAATGAACAAGAAAACCACATCCAAAAAGGTTGCATCTAAAGCAGCCCAAACCCTTTCCGACCCTAGCGCATCAAAGATTAAGAAGTCATTAGCCGCCAGCGCAATGTCACAAGCGGATAAAAGCAAGCAGACTGGCAAAGATATGGAATCCAAAGCCTCCGCAGTTCTACAAAGCGACAAATACAGCGACGAAACAAAAGAGTTCGCCGCTTCTGTTTTATCTCAATCCAATAAAAAGCGTTAGGAGTAACTATGACTATTTGTAATAGCGCCCACAGAGAATGGCCTTTCTTCGAATCCCTGCCACATGACCAAGGCGGCGCAGGTCGCCATAAATGCAGCGGTTGTGCTTACGAACGCGGTTACCAAGCAGGACTAGACCGCTCGGAGCGATTTGATATTGATATCGACTCTCTCCCAGAAAGTCAGGCGGGAACGGTTCGCCATAAAAGCCCCCACGCAGCTTTTGCGATGGGTTATCAAGATGGTGTACACGCCTCATACCGAAACGAAGACTAAGAGATAGTGAATGAAAGCAGAATTTAGCGCGTACGACTTTGCAAAAAGCAGAGAACGAATCGACGAAATCTTAAAAGGCGCTGACGCCAACTACACTGAAAAGAAGTCTATCCCATCTAGAGATGAACTGACCTTTAACAACGGCTTTAACGTGTACTGCTCGGCGATTTTTGTAGATATTAGAAAATCCAAAGAGCTAAACAAAAAGCACACAAACCCAGTTCTAGCTAAAATCTACAAGACCTACATATCTGAACTTATTGCCCTAATAAAAAGTCACAGTAAAGTTAAAGAGGTCTGTATTGAGGGGGATTGCGTTTGGGGTATTATTGATACACCAAAAACATATGATATTGACGCATTATTCGATATCGCAGCCAAGATATCATCACTTATTGATACGCTTAATATAAAATACAAAAAAAGAGGCTACTCAGAGATAACCGTTGGTGTTGGAATGTCATATGGCAAATCATTGTTAATTAAATCTGGTTACAAAGGAAGCGGTATAAACGAGGTTGTCTGGCTAGGTAGCTTGGTTAGTGAAGCGGCTGAGCTGTGTGGATTTGGTAATAAATCATACTCAGATAATGAAATAATGGTTTCCAATGTATTTTACAACAACCTAAAAGAAAGCAACCAGAATTTATTGAGCAAAAACTATGAAAGAGACTGCTACCATGGCAATGTCATCAATACAGGTATGAATGAATGGGTCAAGAATAATGGATAGTAAGACTCAGTTCATCAGTGCTGCCATAGCTGATTGTCAAGCTACCATTCGAGCTACCGACGTTAAAGTTGGCGCGCTTTTAGCCGGGCTGCTACTTCCATTCTCTCAGATATCACACATATGGAACTACTTAACTCAGTTATCAGTAATGCTTGAGCATCAAACCGTTACATTTGCCTTTTTTGGCATTTGGTTTGTTGCAATTTGTGCATTGGTGAGAACAATATCCGCTATAGACAACCCCGCTAATCACATTGTAAGTGAGAGCACCTGCAAAGGCTCATTCTACAGTGGCGGGCTTTATCGCTTTGGTTTTTTGGATTCACTCCTAAACAGGGAGATAATCAAGGCCGATAAAGATGTAGCTAATTTCGCTCAGTCATACCCCGATACGCCTGACGAAATTGAGCTAGAACTCTCTTTTGAACATATGAAGCTGATATACATTCGAGAAATCAAACTACACAGATTAAACTTTGCACTCAAGGTATCTGCAATTTGGTTTGTGTTTGGAATGTGTGCATTTTTGTACTTAAAATCAAATACATAACAAAAAGCCGACTGATTAGGTCGGCTTTTTGCTCTTACTTTTACATTGTTTTTCATCTTCAACCACATAACACACTGGCTTCACTTCAAAAGAACTATCATTAAAGCTATTGATTATAATACTGTTTTCAATCTTTCCATTAGGCGTATCAGGCACAGGGTTGATAAGGCAGCAAACCAAAATTAAGGCTTCCATTTTTTCTTTTCCTTGCTCTGTTCTGCATTACCGTATTTCTTCATAATGTCATTGATAGTACCAATGAAAACAATCTCTTGTTCTTGCCCAACCTGTTCGCCGATATCAGGCTGATACACGTCTTTTTCTAGCACTTGTGGAATGCTAGATTCTGATTTCTCATCCATTGAACGCCCTCCAAATCTCTAGTAAGCGGTTTTGCTCGTCAACTTGTGGCTCATCTGATTTGTTCTGACTAAACAAGGCCAGTAGCTCTCTACTGCTTGTATTGCTCATAACATATGTATTCACTAGCTCATCAAATGACCAAACGTGTTTACTATCAGTCAAATCAGGGTGAGTTTTGATTTCAATGGTATCAGTAGTTTTCAGGTTGGCCTTTAGCTGTTCAAGCTCAAGTTTATGCGCTTGCTTTTGTTGCTCAAGAATCGAGTTCACCAAAATTGATTGTGCCGAGTTTAGCAACCATTCACCGCCCAGTTTCGTACTAGCTAACTGTTCTGAGTTTGAGCCAATCAACTTTGCGATAAGCTCTGGCTCTTTGGTTAGTGCATCATTGAAAGCGCGACGCGCCAATGCATTCTCTGTTCGTTTTTCTGCTGATAGTTTTTGTAGCTCTTTCGCTGTTTCGGAATCAAGCATTACTCCCCCTTACGCTTGGCCTTGCGTTTAGCGTCCTTGTAGCGACTGGCTAGCGGAATCTCTCTGGCATCCTTGGTGTATACGCTCTGAATCTCAACGATAAAAACATGCCTCATATCAAAGTGCTCATTCATATGCAGTCTAAAATCATTCGCTTTCATATCGCGTTTGATATCAGCTTTTAACTCATCCGCTAACGTCTCAACATATGACCCATCAGCGTATCGACCTTTAGGCAACTTTGTACCTAAAGGAAGATTCCAACACATGCTAGTGGTCGTGTTTCTAATTACATAATTCATTACATACCGCTCCTTACTAACCAATTCATTGCTGACTGAACCATCTCATCCACGGGTTCAGATTGTGATTCACTAATGATTGGTTCGTCATCGGTATCAAGTGACTTAAACTTATTGGTCAGTTCAAGCAAAGTGCGCCCGTTCAAGCTTGCATTATCAACAATAGCGACCACTCCTCCATCATCTTTTTCAACCTCATTTACTGTGAAATCAAAATATGGAAGACCATCATTTAATGTGAATTTATCACCACTGATATGCCCTATAGTGAATTCGTGTTGTAGTGCATTGGTTGTGAATACCAAGGGAATATAACTATCACTATCATTGCTCTCTGCTAAATGAACTAGAAAATCATCTTCGGGTAGATAATCAATACGCTCATCTAGTGCTTTTTGGTTGAGATTGATGTGTTCGTACTTTTTTGTTGAGCCGATCGGCTCAACGAAACTAACGTTATCAATCAAGTCAGTTAGGTAATAATTTCCGTCAGAACCTTTAGCTAAATGGATAGCGACACCATGGTTAAATAGCGCGTTGAACTTTTGCCCTGATGCACCGTCAACCAGAAAACTAGCGGTTTCGTTACCGTCAAACCTGCCAATGACATTGGTAAGGTCTTTTCGCTCTAAGTCTTTAAGTGATTTGAAAATCAATTTGCTATGCCCTGCAACTAGCGAGGGTCTAGTTTGTTTAATCTGCATTTATCAACCTCTCCACCAGCCACTGTTTAAAGTCCATTTCTGATTTGCTACGTTCATGCTCGCGATAGAGCAATGCCATGTAATCAGCTTTGATACCGAACTCTGCCAGTAGTGTATGCAAGTACTTTGCTGTCTTTAGTTGGTTTGCTGTCGCAAACTCTGCCAGTAGTTCATTAAACGTCTTTGTCGCTGTCGCTCTCTGGTGTGCTGCCTTAGCTTTCTCAAGAATCCGTTTCTTGTTCTTCTCATAATATCGTTGGTCTTTATCTGCCATTTTGTTTGTCCTAAAAAACACTGACCGCGAATCAGGTCGGCCAGTAAAAACTCAAATTTATTGCATCTAATTTCGGAATTACGGGGAGACGCAACAACCCGCACAATGTTAGGTGTGTCAAATACCCCATTGCTTACATAACCTATTTAGTGGTGTTGCCAGTCGGAAAATTGCGATGTTTCAGACACAAAAAAAAGCGACCCGTTAAAGGTCGCTTTGAATTCACAAATAAAATGCATAAGAAAAGGTTGCGTGGGTTCACTACGTCCACATCAGTATTTATGTGTCCTGCCTAGTGATTACATTAAACAGGACATTTAAACCCTTGCAAATCCGTCCTGTCTATTGGATTATAAGTGCACTAAACAGGATGGGTGGTTTTATGATTGGTTATATTCGTGTTTCGGACATCAACAAAGCAGACGGTAATAGTCAGCGTGAAGCAATTAAAAGTTACGCCGACCGTAATGACATTGTTATCACTGATTGGGTAGAAGAACATGTATCTGGTAGTAAGACTGACTTACAAGACAGAAAACTATCTGCCCTCATAAACGCAGGTTCTAGCATTATCGTTAGTGACATCACGCGCTTAGGGCGCAACAAGGTAATGCAATTAATCGGTGCAATCGCTCAGATTGCTGAACGTGGTGAACTGCATCTTGCTTATGATAGCCGTGTAATTAACAAAGCTAATGCCGACGACGCTGAGACCATATTCACCGTAGTAGGTCAATCATTCGCAAGTGCGCAAGAAGCTAAGAAACGCAGTGAACGAGCTAAAGCGGGTCACGCTAGACGCAAATCGCAAGGTCTAACGTCTGGTCGCTCTCATGGT
Organism: Vibrio sp. 10N.286.52.F8; assembly: GCF_041468745.1. Taxonomy (NCBI): domain Bacteria; kingdom Pseudomonadati; phylum Pseudomonadota; class Gammaproteobacteria; order Vibrionales; family Vibrionaceae; genus Vibrio; species Vibrio sp. 10N.286.52.F8. The sequence continues at coordinate 17,560 of NZ_JBFRJF010000005.1, read as the reverse complement.
GCTGTTATTAAATCTAAGATAGACGAACACACAGCTATGATATTGTCGGAGCTAGACAAGGGAACAGCAAAGACAAAGATACTTACGAAACTTGCCGAGCGTGACTGCAAGGTGTCACGCTCTAGATTCTACACTTGGTTGTCTGACCGCGGTATTCGTCACCACGTATAACTAAATCACACCTATAAGCTCACTCAACTGCTTTTTACTCAAGTGTGCAATTTCATTTTGGTTATTATTTGTCGCATTGCAAATCTCACCAATTGAAAGATTATTCTCTTTCAGTGTTTTTTTGTGTCTCGATAGCTGTTGTTGCTTTTTCCTATCTACCTTAACTAACCACCACTCATCAATAGAATCATCAACAATATAAACGTTATTTGACTTATCAAGCCTGTAGCCTGCTAACCAACGAAAGAGCTTTGAGCGAGACTTGTTTGCGCTATCTTCCAACCAAGAGTCAGAACCATCTGCGTTAAAATTACCCCAAAACCAATCAGACACCTTGTCTAATTGCTCTGGTGTTAAGCGTGGTTTCCTTTGTCTAATTTTTTCTATTGGCCCTCTAAAATTATTGATGTCATCATCATTAATTGAAAGCATGTATATAATTGCATCGCCACTCAAATTCTCATACGCATCTAGCCAACGCTCCGACTTCCCCAAGCTAATTGAATCATATTTTTCTTTGAAGCTTTTCGCCCTCGATATTGCAACATCAATAACTACTCGCCCAATACCCTGTTCAATCAACTCATCCAAATTTGCACACTCAGTTTTAAGTAGCTCAATTATTTGTGACTTCTTTATCTTGGGTAACTTGACTTCACCTTGCTTTTCGTACTCATTAATTCTAGCCGTATCAATGGTGTAGCCATAAGACTCTAGTTCCTTAATAACTTGAAGGCCATACTTAGGCCTTTGTAATCTAGTAACCTGAACTGAGCGAGCGCAACAGCAATCTCTAACGACTTGCACCTTTATGCTATTTTCTTTATATCCAATTCCATAAGACAGCCTAGATTTCTCTTTATCATACCCGTCACCTATTGAGCTTTGCGATATTGACATTGCCTTACTGTCAGTAATCTCGCCATCTCCAATACCACATATCAGTACATATGTAGCTAAGTTCGCGTTTCTCGCTCTACCAAATTGCTGAACTAACCTTTCACCCGCAGTCTGAACAGATATGACACAAACGCTATCATTGACGTTGATGCCCTCTTCTAACGCACTGGTTGCCAATACAACATCACACCCCATATCTTTAATGAATTCTTTTTTTGCTAGGTCTTGGAATGGATGGTTTGAATCACGGACTGAATCTCTATTAACTGCGACACTGCGAAGATTAAACTCTTGGAGTAATACTTTTGCTAATTCTTCATTTTGGTGATGGTTATTATTGAAAAATAAGACTGGCTTACCCGACTCTTTGAACTGATTATTAATGCAATTAACCAATAACTCATTAGTGAAGCCATTATGACTTTGCGTGTCTGAGTCTTTTTTTGCCGTGGTGTGAAATAATACAACCTCTCTCTTGGGTGGGGTTTTATTAACATCAACCCATTGAAACTCAATAGGTGACAACGGTTGCTTGTATGTCCCTGAATAACAATATACGGGAAAGTGTTTAGATAAGCGCTTCAACTGATAATAAAGACCAGACACGGCAATATCTCGATAGCCACACTCATATATTAATTGTATTTCATCAACGTGAATCGCCTTACAACCCATAGCGATAAAGTCATTAACATCCTTTCTAATGAAATGCTCTAACTGCAACAAGTTAAGATTTTTCCCTTCTTGCTTCGCTTTAAGTTCTTGCTGAACTAGTATTGATTTTTGAGGAAAAACGACGACATCGTTGTGAAGGTGACTTTGATTGGTCATATAAAATGTCTTACCAACACCAGTACCTGCATTTATAAGATACAACCCATTCGACGGCGGCATTAAATCTGCTTTGTCTGAAAGGTATTCACTTGAAGATAGGTTTATTTCCATCACACTCACACGGGTTCTAACGCAAAATCAACACCTTACCAGCGTATCAAGCGAAAATCCCCCCTGAATATGTTACAGATAGTGAAAAACCAAACTAAGCACTTTAAGTGCAAGTAGTCAAAAGTCACTACATGTAACATTCACCTAAAGTTGACCAATCTAAAACGTGTTACAGTTAGTGCTAAATCTCCCCCTAAGCTTTTAGTGCAAAAATAGACAAACCACTAGCTGTAACGCTATTGAATAGAGCTTGACGGCTTTGCCGTGCAAGCTAGCTTGCTAAAATGTAATAGACGTAATACGGGATTGTGCGCTCACGCGCTGTTTCGCTACGCTCAACGCAGTGTTTAGTCTCATTAAATGAAGTTTGAATTTTAAATTGTTTGGACGAATTGAGTGGCCACGCCACGAGATTTGGACATTCACGCCACTGCGTGACTGGTTACGCTCAACGTGATTAATCAGTAAAACTACATCAGATTACGTTTATTACGTTTTCAAATATAAAGTTACTATATAGAAGAACTTTAAGTTTGAATGCCGAAAGTACAGTACGACGCCAGTCGTACACGCGTAGCGTGTTAAACACTGCATATGAGATTAAACGTAATACTCACGTTGGTATGTGATTGTGCATTCGCTGCGCTCATGCTGTCGCTACGCGACGTAGTGTGTGAAATCACATTGAATGAAGTCCTTTAAACGTGATGACGATTGAGCCGATGCCCCGTCGGTGATTGAGTGCAAGCGGTCAGCTTGCTAATACTGCATACAAGAAAGTGTCCAATTCAACTCTTATAAGTACTTTATAGGATTGTTTGGGACACTTTTAATTATCGCTTAAGCGAGTTCACTCACATCAAAGCTAAAGTCTTTCGGTACTCGTCCCATTGCTAAAGCTTTTTTAAGCCTAAGCATGTGTTTAGGTTCATTCGCATCAGGTTTAAATCCATTTGCATTCTCGAATTTCTTAACCAGTCGTCCCGCTTTCTTTCTGCATCCGCCTAGTGTTTTAATCACGGGACAGCCTTTACCTTTCGCATTTGTATTGCCTTTGGGTGCTCCAATCTCATCAAATAACTGAATAGCTTTTGATTGGTCAATACTTGCATTAGGTAGTCTTTCTATTAGAAAGTTAGCTGCCCTCATGTCTGGTACGAAGAACACGCAATCTCTCTTATCATCTGGAACTCTGATGCAGGTTCTAGTCACTGCTTGGTAAACCACGTCTAACACGTTCTGATTCACGTATGCATCAGTCAAATAGCTTTTGTCATACCCTAATGCTTGACTACATTTTTCCATAAACGGGATTTGATAAGGGTTAGGATTCGCGCTGTAAATGACCGCTGCCGTTGTTTTGTGCTTATATGCGTTAAGACCATGTGCTTTAGTCGGGATAAGCTCTAGAGGTTCTCTGAGTGCTTTCTGTCGCTCTTTGTTAGTAATGGTTATGATATCGTCATCAACATTCTTTTGTACGATATCAACCATAGAATCGAAATGCTTTTCTAGTACCTCGCGACTAATGAAGTCGCGCTCTGAATCACAATAGACCGCTAGCGGGTAGATAGTTACCTTATTGTCCATTTGGTTACCACGAACTAGAAATTCATCATCACACGACGTACCTGCCTCATATCCGCACATCTTTGTAAAATATAGATATGGGATAGTGTCTTTTACCGTCGCTGCCATTAAGTGGATTTGTGAAAAACTCTCGAATTTCTTAGGGTCAACATAGTATGCATAGTGATAACCCACTTTTTCTTTACCTTGACTGCGTTCTAATGCGAACTCACTAGAAAGGTAAGCATCTAGCAGTTCTGCTTTCTCGTCTGACAGCTCACTAGAGCCTTGTTTATATTCAGCCAATCGTTTCTCTACTTGCTCACGACTACTCATAATCAAGTCAAGGAATGATGCATCTGCCTGACTCGTCCAGATTGATTTGAACTGTAAAATCTCTAGCGGTAGTTCATCAATGATAAGTGTACGGTCGCCGAAGTATTCAGTATGACGTAACAAAGTGGAATGGGTCGTTAAAATTACTCTCGTTTCATCAATGCAGTCTTTGTTATGAAATAGGTACTCACTGACCGATTGCCCTCTAGGTGGTATCTCGTTGGTTATCACCATGCAATCATCTAGTAAGCTGTTAATTTCATAGACTAGCTTCAAAGTCGGTACAGCAAAAACTACCCTACAATCTGATTTCTTAATCAGGTTAGTCATTGCAAACGTCTTGCCTGAGCCTGGTGGGTGTTCGTGAATATATAGCTTGTTTTTCATCTTGATTTCCTTTTCTTTAGACGTGCAAAAACCATCACCAGATAAGGGTGATTAGAAAATCTTTTAAAAATTTGGGTATTTGAAAATACAGGAGTTTTGAAAAGACCGATTTGCAGTCGGTTTATTAAAATTGTTAGAGGTGCTCACGTCTCTGCAAATCAGTGAGCGATAAACCCGTATTTGGTGCTAGGAAAGCACCTCTAACAACTCTGTGTGTATTTATATCGTAAGATTATGACCATTGTAACATCGAAAATCAGGGCTATAAACAATGTGTTTTATATGCGCCTTAGCATAAGAAAGGGCGAACCTCACTTGAGGCTCGCCCTTTAAAAACCATTTTCACTCAAATATTAAACGTCAATTCCACTGAACTTTTTGATTTTTTTAATTACCTCCTCTAGAGGGAATGCGAATACCTCGCCGTCAGCCGAAAGAACATAATAAGGATTTTTACCTTTAGATGACGTTACTAGCCCTTCATTATCCGTGCTGCTATAAAAAGAGTCACCATCTAGTCTAATCTTAATTATATTTTCCACAGGATACTTGTATTCCTTCCCATGATGAAATTCATACCTAAACACCTGATAATCACCGACATAAAGCCTAATATCATTCGCCTGTAGAGAATGAGTCATAACCTCACTTCTTCCTGCAACTCTAATTGATAGACTCTTCTTTTTGAATAAACCGCCACCCTCTTCTTCTGCTTCAAGAGGAGCAATAGGAAGATTAACTAGTTCGTTCTGGCGAGTCGCTAGTCTCTCTTTTTTCTTTTCCGCCAACACTATTCTGACATCCTGTGGTGCATTTCGCTCAAGTTCTGCATTATTACTGTCTAGAATTTCTTCAGCCTTTCTATAAGCCGATTCGCTGATTTTTATATGATTAGTACATTTTTCAATTAATTTCGTGGAACCCGCCAAACTAACTTTTTTAAGTTCTCCATAATGAAGGATTTCATAGCTGTTATGAGACTTCAATTTATCCAAAAATCCATCCTGATTATAGTGAATTTCGGAAGCCGCATTAACCACATCTTCGCCATCAAATTTGATTCTTTTATCTTCCAGATTACGACTTTCAACTTTAATCTTAAATGCGCCTGATAAATTATCATTTTCGCGGGTGCAAAATATTCTGATAGTGTTTGACGTATTGGTATCGTATCCCAAAAGTAAACTTATAGAGTCTACTGCTACTTTTTGCGTAAACTTATCCTTTATTACTAAATGGGTCATTTTCGCATTGGTACTGTTGTATAAGATGGTTTGTGTTCTAGTTTCTGCAAAAGCACTACAAGAAGATGCAGCTAACATTGCCATGATGAATATTTTATTTTTCATTTATTTCTCATATAGTTACATTTGATATCTGACTGTTAATAACTGTAATCAGTTAGCCAGACTCAATCAAACAAGTTGCCCTTTTCCGTGAGCCCTTTGACACTTTGTACATATGATATGAAAGGGCGAACCTCATCTAAGAGATTCGCCCTTATGCGTTTACGAGTCCGTTACGAGTGGAAACTTCGACAATCGCAGCTGTATTTAGTCATCATAAAATTCATAGTCTTCATGAGACCCCACCTCCATTGCTTTTATCTCGTTAAGCAACTTCTCACTATCATGAGTCCCCATCAATCTATAGTTACCAAAGCCATGTCGTTGCTCTAATGTTCGTATAATTTTATGACCATTAGCTTGAATGCATGTGAGCTTGAAGACTGCGCCAGTTTTACCGTATTTGCGCAAAAACAGAACCTCAACCTTATCAATCAGCTTCTTGAACATGGTGTTTTGCTCTGGCTCAGTCGGCAAATCGAAAATGCTTTTATACTCAACTTCGACTTCTGACGATTGCTTTTCATCATTCTCTCTAGACTCATCCAACTGAACTTCTAGCCTACTAATCTCAGCATTAGCCCTTTTAGCAGCCTTTAAGTCTCTGTTCTGTCGAGCGTCAATCAGTAGCTCTTTTTCAAATTCTAATGCCGCTAGTAGCTCTGGCGTTTGACTCTTGTAATCTTGAGATACTGTGTACGTCATACTAGACAGCATTTTGTTTAAGATAACGTCAGGCTCTCTAATCAGATGAACGTTATGGCAACGCCCCTCGGTTGCACCAATACACTTGCGATACATTAGCTTCTTACCTTTGTAGGTATTAGTTCGCTGAACCATACCAGAACCACAATGACCACACTTCATTAATCCAGTGAATGCACTCTTTTTCGACGTTCGACCTTTACGCCTCTGTTGTAAGCTTTCCCAAACATCAAAATCTACTAATGCAGGGAACATATCAGGCACTTTTTTAATCGGTGTTAATGTCCTACCATCCTCGCCAGTGCTGTAATAAACCTTTGCCCCGTATAGAGCGTGATTCTTTATAGTCTGACGTACTATCGAACCACCCCAGCCTTTACCTGATAATCCTTTGGGATTCATAGCATTAAGCTGTTTTGCTACTGATTGATTTGACTGTCCCTTTAGCTTTCCAGACAACATAAGCTCGGCATACTGTGCTTTATCATTCAGAACTGGCACATCATTTTCTAGTGAAACCCAAAAAGGCAATTTCCCTTTGATGATATTGCCATCGACAACTTTAGCTTTTGCGCTTTTGATTAGATTCGATTTACGCAAAGATTCATTGTAGGCACGGTCAGCATCAAACAACAAAGGGAGTATTGGAGTAAGACCATTTCCCATCGTCGATTTGTCGTAAACATAACGCCCATCTAAAATAATGAGACTTACACCTAAGCCAACCAATTTGTTCACTAACTCTAGCGCATGAGCATAACCACGACGTGTAAGGCGGTCTGCGTTTTCAAATAAGCAGTAATCGACACTTAATTTTCCAGTTTCTATGACATCGATTAAATCAGCTAAAGCAGGACGTTTGCCTCCCTCCTTGAATGCAGATACACCCAAGTCGTGAAATCGATTATCAAGCAATTCGACATTGTTATCCTTACACCAACTTTCTGCCTTTTCCGTCTGTCGTTCAACACTGTCGCCAAGCTCTTGTTTTGCAGTGGAGAAACGGACATATAAAAGTGCTTTTTTCATGTGAGATTAGCCTTAGTACTGGTGTTGTGTAACACACTATATTGAGTAGAAAGCACTATCAACGAAACTTGCATACAGAAAGCAAAAACCCTCGCATACGCAAGGGTTTTGGATGATAAACACACAAATAAAAGTATGTTAGTTTCGCCAAAGCACTTTCACGACGTGCCAGCCAAATTTTGTTTTCACAAGGTGTGGTACAAGCGTCTCGCCAGAGAAACAAACCTTATCAAACTGAGGCACCATTTGACCTTTTTTGAACTCACCTAGGTCGCCGCCCTTTTTACCAGATGGACAGGTTGAATGTTTCTTCGCTAGCGTTTGAAATTTAGCGCCCTTTTTAAGCTGCGTCATGATGTCTTCTGCTAGTTCTTTATGCTTCACCAAAATATGAAGCGCTGCTGCTGTTCTTGCCATGATAATTCTCAGTTTGTTGCTGCCAGTTTACTTACGACGATTACTTAGAACATCGCGAATGAACTGACTGTTGTAAATCTGTTTGCCGCTAACGGCTTATCGACATAAATTCATCGACAGCCAGCGTTTAGCGTGATTTTAACCCAAGAACCGCTATTCTTCACTCTATAACCGAAAACAACTGCCTTAAAGGCCATTAAAAACCGCATCGCGACTTGCTGCGGCTTCCATTTCCCTTTAAATTAATCCTTATAAATTAAGCGCGTATTAAGTAGGAGCCACTTATGGCCAAACCGATCAGTAAAGCGAGTCAGTCACAGGGAATGTTGATGTTCAAGTTGTCCCTCACTCAAAGTTTTGCGATTGGCACGCTTAAGGTTAGAGAAATCGTCCCTTTTCAGCCGATGACTCAGATCCCCTACTCCCATCATCACGTGATTGGTACAGTGACTATCCGCGACCTTACAGTTCCTGTGATTGATATGTCCGCTGCGATTGGCTTCCGTCCGATAACACCCGCTGAATACCAAGATTGTGTACTCATCGTTACTGACTGTTTGAGAACAGTTGTGGCGTTCTTGGTTCGTTCAATTGATAAAATCATTGAATGCGACTGGAAGAGCATTGAATCTCCACCCACCAGTGTGGGTCGCAATGTGTTTGTAACGGGTATTACACGTTTTGAAGACCGTATTGTGCAAATGCTCGATGTGGAACTGCTGCTTTCTAAGATCTACCCAGCTTATGAGAATGCTCATATCCCGATGCTGACCGATGTAGAAAGGGAACGCCTCAAAGCATTGAACATCTTATTAGTGGATGACTCTTTGATTGCACGTAAACAGTTATCTGATGCCTTAGACAGCATCAACATCCCTTACAGCATATGTAACAACGGCTTAGATGCCATCGACCTAATGCGACGCCAAGCCAGCGCTGGCAATGCCATTGATCTTCTGGTGAGTGATATCGAGATGCCGGGATTAGATGGTTATGAGCTTGCATTTGAAGTGCAAAACGACAGCGCTTTAAGTCACGCTTACTGTATTTTGCATACCTCACTGTCCAGTGAGATCTGTGTCGACCGTGCTAATCAGGTGGGGGCGCATGAAGCGCTTGAGAAGTTCAACGCGGGTGAATTAATCGAAGCTATGCTACGCGGCGCAAAAGTCTTAAACGGCGCCTCTACGGCTGCTTAGGCTCTGTTATAGAAGCTAAAACTGGCATAGTGCTCAATGGTTTAGCTTCTTAGTCTCTTCTTTCTTCAAATCTTAATAAGAATAGAGCTAACCGTTAGTCTTTGTTTTCTGGCATAGACTTTTTCGGCATAGAGTAGCTCTTACTCACAAATTCCACTTCCTCGACTTCATTCACATGATTGGTAAAAGAGGCCAATGCATAGAGAGTGTTCGCGACTAGGTTGGCGTATTTAAAAAGAATCGGGTCTGGCGACTTTTTGCTTTCATGATGTTCAATACTCACCAAAGCTCGCACAACTTTCTTAGCCTGACAACGACACAAGTGAAGTTCACTAGACACTCGGTGTCCACCGGGTAAGACAAAGCCTTTAAACCCCCCTTCTAAATGCTCACGGATACGATGATAATCTTGCTTGAGCTCGACCAATTCAGACTCGGTGATGGCAAGCTTACCGCGCACAGAGCCATTCAAATGGTAGATGTTTGGCTGCAAGCGTTGCAGGATCTCACGAACCTGAGGCTCTAGCTCTAAAGACAACACCAATCCAACTCGGCAACAAAGTTCATCCGACAAAATCTCAAAATCACAGATAGGACTGTCTTCATAAATAAACGGGTAACAGAACTCGTCCCAATCTCGACTTACTGGTTTCACGTACCGATCCTTACATATAAATAGTCATCAAACGCCAATATACCAAACTCTTTGATTTAGACATAAAAAAGCCCTCACATTGGAGGGCTCCTAAAGAAATCGATTAAACGAGATTACTCGTTAGATACTTTTTTGTGACCTTCTTGTAGGTGAACGAAATCCACCAGATCGTCGCCTGACACTTGGTATGCCTGACCAAAGCCTTTAACGAACAGGCCGTTCTCAGCTTTAAGGTTAAACAGAGAGAAGTCTTGAAGTTGGCTCAAACCATCAATGATTTCACCAAAACGCTCTTGCATCTGGCCAATCACTTGAGTCCAAAGTTCCGTTTCACGCTCCACAACACTTGCTTGAGCATCAAACGTTAAACGTTTACGTGCGTAAAGTTGCTTCGAGCTCTCTTCGTCTTCAATCATCATCAAAGAGACCTGAGGGTTCGCTTTCAAGTTGCGAGCATGACGAGCAATATCAGAAATTAGAACAAAGTAACCTTCTTGGTTCTGAACGAAAGGTGCGTAACTTACGTTCGGGCGACCTTCTTCATCAACCGTTGCAAGTTGAAGGGTACGGCGCTCTTGGCGAAACTCTTTAATTTCTGGACCTAGGCGACCTTGTAGACGTTCTTGTTTTACTTGCTGTTCCATGGGTAATTCCTTTCTTCACTTTCTCTGATTTATTATTTTTGCCCAAGGTTGAGCGATCATTAGCGAACTAAACGATCCTCGAGCATTGATGTCTTGTTTAAGCCAGTTGGCAACCCTATGTAAGATTGCTGCTGATTATTTACTGTAAATTGAACTTAAGCTTGTTCTTTTAGCGCTTTGAAGCGTTCTACTTGGTCGGCAATAAGCTCACGCTTTTCGTTGCGGCCTAGGTAAATCTTAAAAATGTTCTCACCGGTTTCACTGAAGAAGCCGAAGTAATGACTTTCACGACCCATGAACGCCTTGCTCACCAAACCGATATGTTTAACGTTATCAAGTTTAAGGTGACCATGAAGCTCGCCCTCTTTGCCCATTAGGTTGTAGTAACCACGCGCTACCTTACCTTTCGGGAATTGCGCTTTAACTTCAAAGATAGAACCAAATGAATGCACGATAGTGGTCACAGGGCCCCAACCCACTAAACCTTCTAGAATCTCTTGAGCACGGCTGCCATCTAGCATTACCGCCATGTCGTTTGGAAAAGCAGCAACCACTTCAACCTCTGAAACACCTAGCTTCTCAGCAATTGCTGTTGGCAGTAGTTTTGGCTCTTCTTCTAAAATTAGAGCTACGCGTTGTTCTAGAGTTTCTGTCATTTCTAATGTTGTATCTGTCATTGAATATGTTCCGTATAAACGAGTAAGTTATAAACTAAAAATTCGATATTAAGCGTGCTTCAAACTTGCATGCGGGTGTACGCCCGAACCTGACGCTTTAGGCGCTGGGTGCATAGCTTGGTATTCAGCGTTAAGCACTTGAATCACACTCTGCGCTAGGCTTACCGCCCAAAAGCTGCCAGCAATAGTCAGGCTCAGATAATCTTCCGAAAGCTCAACTAAACCGTTCTTTTCCCAATGCGCGAACAAAGGCTTGAGGTAGTCGAACGTATCTTGCCCCATAAATCTCGGTAGCGTACTTCTTCTAACAACACCAGAATCGAAACCTGCCTTTAATGTTGAGAAGATAGGCTCTAATGAGCTTTGCTTAGTCATCATGGCAATAGGTAATTGACCTTGCTTTATAGACTCCATGTAGCTGTCTAAAGTTCGATGCTGCATCACACCATGACCGCCGATGTTGCCACCAGCGCCACAACCAATGGGTAGAACTTCGGCATAAGTTTTCGCTAAGCTGTTGTAAATGCTGCGTTCGCGGTTATCACGAGTCCAGTGGTTTACGCTCAGTTGCTTGACCTTATTTTTTGCCATGAACTCCACACCCGCCAAATACATGCTCGCCTTATCTGGCGTATTCGCAGGCGGTGGGATTTTTCCTTTCTCAACAAGATTAAGCATAGGTGCATTGCCCGCAACAATCAGTTGGTAGAGGTCAATGCCGTGTGCGCCAGTAGACATGTAGTCTTCTAAATCTTGTTGGAACACTTCCATAGATTGGTGTGGTAATCCGTATAACAGATCAAGAACGATTGGCGCTTGCTCGGTGCGGCTTAGTGAACTGATACGTTCTAGCACAACCTCTCGGTCATCTAGGCGCTTAGCACTACGTCGAACCTGAGTATTGAAACTTTGAATACCGAACGAGAAACGATTGAAGCCACCTTCAAGCGCACGATCAAACATCTCGTCACCAAATCGATTGATGCGCCCTTCCAATGTCATCTCAACATCGTTTGCTAGTGGGAAATATTGACGAATCGCTTTACCCAGCTGCTCAACTTGTTGAGACGACAAATCGGTGGGAGTTCCGCCACCAATATAGACGGCGTGAAATAGTCCAGACTGAGCCCAAGGTGTTTTAGCTTTCTGCTTTAGCTCGACCATCAGTGCATCGAAATACTCATCCACCAATTTACGGCTTGCGGCATTTTGGAAGAAATTGCAAAACGTACAACGCACACGACAGAAAGGAATGTGGATATACAAGCAACGCTTATCCTGTTTTTTCCCTTCACTCAGCATCAGTTCGTCAAAGAGTTCTAACTTCTTACTGGGGTCGACCGGAATTGAACTTCCTCCGGCGTGTGCAGAATGCTTTTTCGCAAACGCAAAACGAAGCGGATCAGGGCTAGAAATGCCCAAGATTGATTCGTCAAATTTATAAATATTAAGACTCATATAATCTCTCTAAACACTTACATAGCAAAGTCTGGAAGACTATTCGCTAAAAACTGAGAGAATCATAAATACACGTAAATGATAATGCAATTGATAATTGATCTTATTTAGATTCTAAGCAATAATCCGATACAGAATTTTGATTTGGTAAAGGATTGATTGTGAACGTTCCTAGATATGTTATTGCAGGCGGTGCATCGTTAGTGATTCATGCCGCGTTGTTGTTTGTCGCTCAAGAATCCAAAGTATTTGCGATGCCTGCAGGTAGCCAATCGAACACGGTATCGATCAACTTCACTCCTAAGAGCGTTCCTTCACAAGCTCAGCAAAAAACAATCACAGAGCCAGTTAAACCTGAGCCAATAAAAGAAACCGTCTCACAAGCCGAACCAAAAACGGTTGAGCCAAAGCAAACTAAGCCAACCCCAAAGAAAAAAGCGATCACCAATAAACCTCAACCAAAGAAAGTTGAGAAAAAAGTGATTGAAAAGAAGGTTGTCGAGAAAAAGCCTGTTCAAAAGAAACCAGTGACTGAGAAAAAGGTGGTGAAGAAAGAACGCCCAGAGCCAGCCACTCAACCAGAGAAACTGGCCGACAAGAAAGTCGATAAGAATATGGACGAATCTGCCAACCAGTCTCAGGAAGTAAACCAAGGCGTATCAAACCAAGAGCCGGTTTTAGTCACTAAGCCTTCGTTCTCTGCGCGTCCTACCCCACCGAATTACCCTCGCCAAGCAAGACGTCGTGGCGTAGAAGGTGTCGCGACTTATGAGATCTGGCTAGACGCTGAAGGCAAACAAATTAAACAAGCATTAGTAAATTCATCAGGCGCGCTAATGCTCGATAACGCCGCATTAGATGCCATTAAACAATGGAAATTCTCACCTCACACTGTCAATGGTCGAGCGATTGCTCACCGAGTACAAATACCTGTTCGTTTTAGGTTGGATTAATCATGCAACAAATCAGTTACTTACAAGATCAACTTGGCTTAATGACTTGGCCTCTTCTTATCTGCTCAGCATTAACAGCAATGATCATCGCTGAACGTGTCTTCCAAGTCATGCTCAGCATTGGTGTGGGCAAACGTGCCATTCGTCGCGAGTTAAACCAAACCTCACCAACCAACAGCAAAGAGATTGAAGCGCTTGCTCAGTCGATTTCAGGTAAACGCCCGCTCTTGTACAAGGGCGTGTCAATGTTGCTTGCTCACCACTCTTTCTCAAAAGGGTTACGTGAAGATGCCGCTGGGATCTGGCTACAAGAAAAACGCCACCAGCTTCATGCAGGTTTAAGACTGCTTGGTTTGATCGGCGTGATCAGCCCACTCATCGGCTTGCTTGGTACGGTACTTGGTCTTATTGAGATGTTTAAAGGCGTTGCCGCGACAACAGGCAGCATCACGCCTAATGATTTGGCAGACGGTCTTGGATTAGCAATGCGAACCACAGCAGCAGGTTTGATGATTGCGCTTCCTGCTATTTCTGGTGCTCAGCTACTAGGGCTATGGGCCGATCGAGTGCTGGCTCAATTGGAGCATACATTGAACTATGTGAATGTGTGGCTAGAAGGCATGTCGATTCAAACCAATCAGTCTGATGATACTCAAGGTAAGCCTATCAACAAAACCTCTATCGGTGATGTGAGTCAAGCATGATTAAAACGCCCCACTCATCTCACACACAGAGCCTAGCGCCAGACTTAACACCGCTGCTCGACATCATTTTTATCGTGATGGTTTTTCTATTGCTTACGGCATCAGTAAAGCTGGAGTCACTGGAAGTTGAGCTGCCAAGCTCGGATGTCAAAAACGTTTCTGAAGTCCACAAGGATTCGATTAGCGTCAATATTTTAGACCGCGAACCCTACTGGGCAATTAACGGCCAAGAATACATCGACTGGGAAAATTTCAAGATTGCCCTGTTAGAAGAGACTGGTTCAACGGATAAAAAACCGATCATCATTGGCGCAGATAAAGCCGCTAACGTGGAGAACCTAGTGAAGTTGCTTTCATTCCTTCAAGAAAACGGAATACCAGCGACTCAATTGCTCACGGACGATGGCTAGAGCGACACTCAATTTTCACGAGGTTTGGCTTCTGGTTGATAAAACTAAACAAGCAGACTAAGCCTCTCTATCGATTCGAACTCACAATGCGAACGGACTGCTCACTGAGTATCTTCGCGATACAAAAAGAAAATATAAAGAACTTATTATGAACAACTTAAACGTGCTCAATAAATTAAAGACCAAGACACCTCTTCTTTCATTAGCTGCAATCAGCCTGGCACTTAGCGCACCCGCAATGGCCAACGACGCTGAACAACCTCGAATCATCAGTGCTGGCAGTGCCGTTACTGAATTGGTTTTGGCATTAGGTGCCGAAGAGCAGTTAGTCGCGATTGATGTGACCAGCCACTTCCCTCAAGGAGAAAACCTGCCAAAGATTGGTTATCACCGAAACCTGTCTGCGGAAGGCTTACTTGCCCTAGAACCAACCACATTGATTGGCTCGGATGAAATGGGACCAGACAACGCTATCTCTCAATTAAAATCGGCAGGCGTCGATGTAGAGATTGTTAACACTGAAGCAAACGTGGAAGGGCTATTAAAGCGTATCGACCAAATCGCAAAGATCACCCATACCGAAGACCACTCGCAGCAAGTGAAAACCGATGTGAATCAAAAGATCGCAGCACTGAAAGCGAACCAAGTACCAAGCAACGAAGCGAAGAAAGTTCTATTCCTGTTGCTGCATGAAGGTCGCCCTGCCAACGTTGCTGGCGGTGAAACATCACCAAACGCAATCATCGAGTTAGCTGGCGGTATCAACCCTGCCGCTCAGAGCTTAACGTCTTACAAGCCACTTTCAATGGAATCACTCGTTGAGATGCAACCTGATGTCATTTTAGTAAGCGGCCGTAGTTATCAAAAAATGGGCGGCGCAGATGCCATCCTGAAATCACTGCCTATGCTAGCGGCAACGCCTGCAGGTATGAACAAACAAATCATTACCGTAAATGGCAGTGCTTTGGTTGGCGGGCTTGGCCTAGAAAGCCTCTCTGAAGCAAAGCGTCTAAACGCACTTATCTACCCGCTATAACTCAACCACCCTATTTCTGCTATCGCTAATTCGCTTCCCTCACCAACTGACTCACGCTGTTGTTGAAGGAGGTCGAAGTTAGCGATAGATATTGAGGCCCTTTATGTTGTTACGCTCCGTCCCACTGAAAACGTCGATGTTAGCTCTAGGTGCAACCCTAGCTTTTGTCGCGCTGTACTCGATCACTGTTGGGCCAATGAACATTAGCTTAGCGGACAGCGCCACAAGCTTAATTAAACCAAACAATGACTTAGCACCTCACATCAACTTAGTGATTCAAGAGATCCGCTTACCTAGAACCATCTTGTGCATGCTGATTGGTGCGATCCTCGCCTTGTGTGGTGCAGTGATGCAGGGTTTGTTTCGAAACCCACTTGCAGAACCTGGCATCATAGGTGTGTCTGCGGGCGCAGCATTAGGTGCTGCACTGGCTATCGTTTTGTTCTCTGAGCTATCGCTTCAATACCCTGCTTTCATGAACTTTGCTGCGGTTCCTGTGTTCGCTTTTCTTGGCGGCGCTTTAACCACGCTGCTGGTGTATAAGCTGGGTACAGGTAAATTCGGCACCTCTGTCACCATCATGTTGTTGGCGGGTGTGGCGATCAGTGCGCTCTCTGGCGCAGGTATTGGCTTCTTGAATTTCATTGCTGATGACCAAATGCTGCGCGATCTTTCATTGTGGTCGATGGGTTCATTGGCGGGCGCTAAGTGGTCAGGAATTTTGCTGGCAGCTGTCACGCTCGTTGGCTTGTTTGTTGTTTTCTACCGCCAAGCGATGTCTCTAAATGCTCTATTACTGGGCGAGTCAGAAGCGCAACACCTTGGTATCCCAGTTCAAAAGCTGAAACGAAAGCTGATTCTACTGACGGCTGCGGGCGTTGGTATCACAGTTAGCCTGTCTGGCATGATTGGTTTTATTGGATTGGTTATCCCACATTTAGGTCGCATGTTGGCAGGCCCTGACCACCGAGTTCTGTTGCCACTATCAGCGGTACTAGGCGCACTGCTGCTAACCGCCGCAGACATGTTCTCACGTGTGGTACTTGCTCCGGCTGAACTTCCTGTTGGTATTGTCACTGCGATTATCGGCGCCCCATTCTTCTTATATCTACTATTTCAACAGAAAGGGAGAATCCTTTAATGTTTCCTTCAGCGTTAAAAGCGACCGATATCGAAGTGAAGTTCGGCAGCAAAGTGATATTAGATGGCGTTTCTATTGAGATTGAGGCTGGAAAGGTAACCACACTGCTTGGGCCAAATGGCGCAGGGAAAAGCACGTTACTTAAAGCCTTGTGCCAAGAGATATCAAGCAACGGCGATATCCAATATTTTGGACACACCAAAGACAAGTGGCCTTCTCAAAAATTGGCGAAGCATCTGGCTATGCTACCTCAGCACAGTACGTTGACCTTCCCATTTTTGGCACATGAAGTTGTCGAGCTTGGTGGTATTCCTCTGCAAGAGTCCAACAAGAACCTCACCAACATCGCTAGTCAAAAAATGGATGTTGCCGATGTGACTCACCTGAGTGAAAGGCTCTACCCTTCGCTATCCGGCGGTGAAAAACAGCGTGTTCATTTGGCTCGAGTGCTAACCCAGCTTCACTATTCTGGTGACCAATGTATCTTGATGCTTGATGAACCCACATCAGCACTGGATCTTGCCCACCAGCACAACACCTTAAAGATCGCGAGAGAATTAGCCGACAACCACAATGCCGCGGTTATCGTAGTTTTGCATGACTTAAACCTAGCTGCTCAATATTCCGACCGATTAGTGGTATTGAAGGATGGACACTTAGTTTGCGATGGAAGTCCTTGGGAGGCGCTAAAGCCGTCAATGATTGAAGACGTATACGGATACAAAAGTATCGTCGAAAAACACCCAACCATGAGCTTCCCTCAGGTTCATCCCGCACAATAACCACAATCAAAAACTGGCGCATTTAGAGTATTCGTTCCTTCTAACGCCGACACCATTCAAAGCCTCGATTTAGTCGAGGCTTTTTTATGGTTCATC
>NZ_JBFRJF010000004.1:0-23995 GCF_041468745.1 Vibrio sp. 10N.286.52.F8 | reverse complement strand
ATATTAGTGGCTAATCTATAGAGTAATTAACTTATATCTATAAAAATTAACCATATTAAATCGAATTAAAAGGTTACTTCTTATCTCGGAAGCTCATGCTCTCATTGTTAAAAGGAGTGTGATAGGTGCATTGATATTTGATGTCGATGATATCGCTGACGATGAATAGATCCCCCGATGCTAAGAAACCTCGGTTGGTGATATTCATCGCCGCGGCATTTTTTTTGCAGCCGAGCAACTCCGCGTCTTCTTTAGATACGTTGATCGCTTGATACGTCGTTAAGTAGCTATCGATCTGAAGGCCTTTCGCTAGCGCATGTTTCTGGATTGAGCTTTCAATGATCTCGGCATTCATCTCTGGGAAGACGCTGACAGGGATCTTGGCTTCTTCAATCTGAACTACTTTGTTGTTAATCAATCGAAGACGTCTAATTTTCCAAATGTAGTCATTGTCGTCTAAAGAAAAAATCTGCTGTTCGTGGTTATCGGGTAGCGCTTTATTCAGTTGGAGCTTTTTATAAGAGATCTCTTCAAAACTGTTTTCAGTAATGGAGTTGTACACCAGTGGTGTACCAATGAGAGAAGTGTTGACGAAGTAACCAGAACCCACCTTAGATTTCACCATGCCAATAGCCTCTAGCTTGGCTAGCGCTTTTCGAATAGTAAATCGAGATAACCCATATATTTCAGAGAGTTCTCTTTCCGCGGGAAGCTTATGATTGATACTGTTTTGACAGATCTTGCTCACAATATCTTGGACAACTAACTCGTACTTTTTCATAGATCAATAACTTTAAAGTGTATTCACTGTGACTAAAGAATAGTGAACTAAATCAGGGATTCAGTACGCTCTGAATGACTCATAATTGTAACATAGAAGGTTAAGTGGGTGATGATAAATAGGGTTAGTTAGGGGTACTAGTGACCACCTTTTGCGCTGACTTGATTACATCTTGTGATTCTAGTCCTCATTTTGTAAAACAAGATTATGAACTTTAACGTGCGGCATTTAATGTCTGTGTTGTTGCTATTTTAAGTGACTAATTCAGGAGTAGGGTATGAGTTCGAATCAAATCAAAATGTCGTATTTGATGTGGGTAATGTGATTGTGCGTTGGTCGCCGCTGGAAATTACTCAACTAACGTTTGGTAACATTGCCGACCCTGAAGCCCGAGCGCTTTCGATTTTCCAAAGTGCGATTTGGTCGGATTTGAACAAAGGGTTCTTAACCGAAAATGAAGCCAAACTTCGCTACCAACAAGAGCTCGATTTATCTTCATTAGAGTGCGACCGCCTGTTTTATTACGTTAAGAAAACGCAGATCTTATTGCATGGTTCTGTCGACCTTATCGAGCGCGTAAAGCGTGCTGGGTATGGTGTGTATGCACTTACCGACAACGTGGTCGAGATTGTTGAACACCTAAAAGCCACCTACGAATTTTGGCCTTTGTTTGATGGCGCAGCCGTATCCGCTGAACTTGGCATGCTTAAACCGCAGCCTGAGATTTACCAAGCGTTGCTTTCAAATAATGGACTGGAGGCTTCAGAAACGGTGTTCATTGATGATATGCCTTACAACGTAGAAGGAGCAAAAGCCGTAGGTATGGCGGGTATTCAGTTTATCGATTCTGCGCAATGTGAGAACGAACTTCGTGCTCTTGGCGTCGAATTTACGTGATCATGTAGCGAAATTCTCAAGCTATCTATTTTAGTCAGGTTTCTCTATGTAGATAATCTAGGTAGGCAAGATAAGTAGAAAAACGACGGATAGAAAAGACTGATAAAAGCTAAAACGAATCGATTAAAAAGAGGCGCTGTTTCATCATGAACATCGCCTCTTTTTCTATTTGTTCTTTTAATGAGCTTTATTTTTCTATTTAACTTTATTGCTCAGTATCCAAGTGTCGAATTAACTTCGCCGGCGTGCCACCGTATAGACAATCTGGCGGTACATCGCTGTTGACCACAGAGTTCGCCGCGATAACCGAGCGAGCCCCAATCTTCACGCCTTGGTTGATGACCGAGTTTCCACCAACCCACACATCATCTTCGATTGTTATCGGTAAACAGAAGGTTTCCCATTTACGACGGCTACGATAATCAAGGGAGTGTGATGGCGTATAGAATTGGACGCTTGGTCCAATTAAAACATTGTTTCCGACTTTGATTCTCGCACCATCTAGCATTACGACGTTCATATTGATGAAGGTGTCGTCACCAATCTCGATGTTTTTTCCAAACTCACAATGAAAAGGGGGCTGGATTAAGCTGCTACTCCCGACTTTACCGAATAGCTGCTCTTGCAATGTGTGTTGTTGATCTGGATTTTGATGGTTGTTGAAGGCCATTAACGCCTTTTTGGCATTGGTACGTATGGTATCAATTTCTTGGTCTGCACCATCATATACTTGCCCAGATAACATTTTATCGAGTTCAGTTTGATCGTTTGTATTACTCATGCTGCCCACTTTCCGAGAGTCTCGGTCTAAATGACGAATACTGCAAGATTAGCGATTTTTGGACATAAAAAAAGAGAAAAGCCTCAGCCTTTCTCTTCCTATTTTGTGCTTTAAGCACTAATGCTAAGTGAGCCCAGCTATTCAGCAAAAGGCGCGCTTTACCAATTAGATTTGCTCAACGAAACCCATTAGGTGCTGTTTCACTTCGTCTGAAGCAAAAGCGCTTTCTACCGAGTACTTGTAGATTTCTACGTAATCTTCTTTTGTTAGACCGAATGTTTCACACACACGCTTCACTTCGTTGGTCATGGTTGTGTTGCTTTCTGTTGGTTGTTTTGTTGCGAGATTTAGGCTTAAGGCTACGAGACAGTGTGAATATGGCAGATCAGATCATAGGTTCTTGATTTAGTTCCACGGAACTATGCAACAAAGCTTTATTTAGTTGGAAATATTATAAGGTATTTGTTCAAAACTATTTCTAGTATTGTATTTATACATAAGTGGCATAGTGACGATAGAAGTCCTGATATTACTATAATCGGTTTGAGGCTTGCTGACGCCATTTTAAAGGTGAGCTCCCATACGTATTTTTGAATGCTTTACTAAACCCACTCACATTTCTGTAACCTAATAATTCTGACAGTAATGTAATATCAATTCTGCTGGACTCTAAATACCATCGAGCTGCACTTATACGTACATCCTTGAGTAATTTCTGAAAATTCGTGTCGTGTATTTCTAATCGCCTTTGCAAAGTTCGTGGGCTCATATTAAGCATGTGTGCTATATCATTGATATTGGCACTATGTAATCCCATTGTTTGCAAAACTAGAGTTCGAACTTTGCGTTCTATGTTATCCCCTGATTGAAAAATTAGCAGGTCTAAATACTGTTCATAATGGCGCTTATGTTTGGATAAAGTTGCTTGTAAGGGGGTATATAAGTAGTCACGGCTAAAAATAAGGCGATCATGCTCTTGATTGAAGACAACTGAACACCCAAAATATTTTTGATATTTGGAACTTATGGACAAAGGTGTATGGGAAAATTCTAATCTTTCTATTTTTAATGATGAACCTATTAGATTTTTTAACAAATTTAAGCATACACCCAAAGATAGTTCTTTATATTGTTTTGCGTAGCTAACATCTTGAGATATTTGATAGCGTTCTATATAAGCCAAATGTTCAAATTCTTTTAATATCCAATATTCTCCAAGACTATGGATAGCCATATAACGCTGTGCATTATCTAAAGCCTCTTGTACCGTTTCACTAGCTTGAATTATAAGGCTTATAGGTCCAAGTACTTCAATTCCCTGATTTTTCGCTAACTTTAAACCAAAATCTTTACAATTAAGCTGCTGAGATGCTAGCTCAAGTAAGTTAATCATGCTAGCAAAGTCTATTAAGCTTTCAGGATTGAGCAGATCTTGCGTAGTCAAATTACATTGAACAAGTAAAGAATTAAGGTCGCCTCCTAACTCTTTAATTAGGTGTTCTATACCAGACAATGAAGCGCTTCGGATTGAGTAGTATTGTTGCATAAAAGACCTATTTTAAATTGGTATGACCAAGTAATTACTAACTTGTCGCTAAATGATAAGAAACAAAACTAGAGATGTTATAATTTAGTTAATACAAAGTTGCAAATAAAATTTTCAATTCGAGGGTTATATATCTATGTATGATACAGTTATTAAGGGAGGCCGTTATTTTGACGGCACAGGTGAAGCTTCTTCGATCAAAAACATTGCAATAAGAAACGGAAAGATTGCCTTGGTATCCAACACTGCTATTGATGAGAGTGGTTGTATGAATGTTATTGATGCCAATGGTAAGTGGGTGATGCCAGGTTTTATCGATACCCATACCCATTATGATGCGGAACTGCTTATTAGTCCAAGCCTGTCTGAATCGGTGCGCCATGGCGTAACAACAGTACTTGTTGGCAGTTGCTCGTTAAGCATGGTCTGTAGTGAATATGAAGATGCCTCCGATATTTTTACCCGGGTTGAAACCGTCCCTCGCGAGAAAGTGTTGCCCATTTTAAAGCAATATAAAACATGGAGTACGCCTAGACAATGGGTCGAATTTGTTCAGCAACACCCTCTTGGACCAAATGTTGTAAGCCTGCTTGGTCACAGTGATTTACGTGTAGGTGTCATGGGGCTTAGCCGAGCAACAGATCTAAACGTCACTCCTACTGAAACCGAAATGCGAAAAATGGAAAGCTTACTTAAAGAGTCACTTGACGTAGGTTTTCTTGGCTTGTCGACTATGTGCCTTAAGTGGGACAAAATTGATGGCGACCGTGAATGGTCAAAAAGTTTACCCAGTACTTATGCAAAATGGAAAGAGATCTCTCGCCTCAATAACCTAGTGCGTGAATATGGACGAGTGCATCAAGGAGCGCCGAATGCCGCAGCCATATTACAAATAAATCAATATATGCGTGAATGTATGGGCATTTTTAAAAAGCGCCTTAAAACGACGCTAATTAGCCGAATGGATCTTAAGGGCAGTGTTTATTTAAGTAAAATTACAAACCTTGCCGCTAGAGTGACCAATTTATTTAATGGCGATTTTCGTTGGCAGGTGCTGCCCTCGCCTTTTACAGTCTATGCTGATGGTATTGATGTCGTCTTTTTTGAAGAGTTTGGTGCTGGTGAACTGGCACTTGATTTAAAAGATAAAATTGCTCGCAACGAGCTCCTAAAAGATGAAACTTACCGCCGTGAGTTTAGAAAGTTCTATGGCGAAAAACTCAGTCCCCGTGTATGGCAACGTGACTTTGGCGACGCGATTATACTTGCTTGTCCTGATGAATCGATTGTTGGTAAAAACTTTGCTGATGTTGCCGCTAGCAAGCAGATCCATGTTGTGGATCTTTTCCTCGACCTAGTTGTGCAATATGGTACCGATCTTCGTTGGTACACCACAGTTGCCAACCATCGTAAAGACGTGCTTAAGAATATGGTTAAAGATAAGAAGTCACTGATCACCTTTAGTGATGCAGGTGCGCATATCCGTAATATGGCTTTTTATAACTTACCGCTACGTATGCTTAAGTTAGTTAGTGAAAGCATTGATGAAAGCCAAAATCAGCCAACTAAAAATAGCCAAGCGATTATGACGATGGAGCAAGCTGTGTTTCGGATGACGGGCGATCAAGCGCAGTGGTTCAATATTGATGCTGGTCGTATTCGTATTGGTGATAGAGCCGACGTCGTGGTGTTAAATCCCGCTAAATTTAATCAAAATCTCGAGCAAGTCAGCTGGGCTGATATGGAAAACTTTGGTTTACAACGCCTTGTAAACCGTAATCCGGGCTTAATCGAGCAAGTATTCATTAACGGAAAGCTCGCCTGCGAATTCGATAAAATAACCCCTGAACTTGGGAAAAGCATGGGTTTTGGGACTTATATTCCGGCGTATTAGCTGCTGCACTTATAGATTAGGTCTAATGACTCTTGTAATGAGTCGATTAATTAACGATATGGATATTTATGATGATAAAAATAATAACTAATTTAGTTATGGGGCTGGGTTTTGCTCTTGGTTCAATAAGCACCTATGCTGCCAGCAAGCCTAATATTGTGGTGATATTTGGTGATGATATCGGTTACGGTAATATCTCAGCTTATAATAACGGTACACTAGGGTATCAAACGCCTAATATCGATAGCATAGCTAATGATGGTGCAATGTTAACCTCATATTATGCTGAGCAATCGTGTACTGCTGGGCGATCAGTATTTATTACTGGCCAAATGCCTGTGCGAACAGGTTTAAGTAAAGTCGGATTGCCAGGAGCAAGCCAAGGTATACAACCCCAGGATATTACTTTAGCTCAGACGTTAAAAGACCTCGGTTATGCAACTGGACAATTTGGTAAAAACCACTTAGGTGACCGTGATGATATGCTACCTACTGAGCATGGTTTTGATGAGTTTATGGGTAATCTTTATCACCTTAACGCCGAAGAAGAACCTGAAAACATTGATTACCCTAAGTCTCCAGAGTTTAAGAAACGCTTTGGCCCGCGGGGTGTAATTCATTCTTTTTCTGATGGCTCAGTTGAAGATACCGGGCCACTCAACAGCAAGCGTATGGAAACGATCGATGACGAAACCCTTGAATCTGCCTATGACTTTATTAGTCGTCAGGTGGAGAGAAAAAAACCATTCTTCTTATGGTATAACACAACTCGCATGCATAATTACACTCACGTGAGTGACGATAACTCTGGTGTTACTGGTTTAGGTGAGTATGCTGACGGCATGGTTGAGCACGATAACCATATTGGTCACCTACTGGCAAAGATCAAGCAACTCGATATTGAAGATAATACAGTGGTGATTTACACCACTGACAACGGTCCAATGAATGCGACCTGGCCAGACGCAGCCACTAGCCCATTTAGAGGGGAAAAAAACACCGGTTGGGAAGGAGGATTTAGAGTTCCAGCGCTTATCAAATGGCCAAATCATATCAATCCAAATTCAAAGTTTAATGGAATAGTCTCGTCTGCCGATTGGTTCCCAACTTTAGTGAGTATTGCTGGTAATAGTGATGTGAAGAACCAATTACTATCAGGTTATAAAGCCAGTAATGGTAAGCAATATAAGAACCATTTAGATGGGTACAACCAACTTGACTATCTAAGTCAGAAAATCGATAAAAGTCCACGTAATCAATTTTTCTACTGGTCTGATGATGGCGAACTACTCGCTATGCGCGATGGTCGTTGGAAGTTTCATTTTAAAATTCAGGAAAGTAAAGGTATTGATGTTTGGACTCAACCACAAAAAACCTTAAGAATTCCCAAACTGTTTGATTTAGCAATTGACCCCTATGAAAAAGGCGATCAAGGCTTTGGCTATGATAATTGGTGGTACAAGAGGGCTTTTGTGTTGATCCCGGCACAAATTAAAGTTAGGCAAATGTTAGCAACCTTTAAAGAGTTTCCTCCAAGACAAGCGCCTGGTAGTTTTGCTGTTGATATTAAGATGAAAGATCTCATAAATATTTCTAATTCTTCGAAATAATATTTTGAGGGTTATTATAATGGTGAAAAAATCCTGAAAAAGGAATATTTTATGAATGTTATTATAAAAAAAACTTTTATCGCATCATTTGCAATGTCGTACTGTTTAGTTATTAACGCTGAAGAGGGGGGGAGCGGTCATTACCAGCCTGGTTCTATTTCTTCTTTCATGGACGGTGTTCCAGCTAAACCTAGCTTCATTACACGCTTAAACCTAATAAGTTACAAAGGGGAATATAAGCCCCAAGTTTCGATCTTAGGTCTAAATAATGCGATTATAAAAGTAGAATCGCAAGCTTTAGCTTTAACAATGGCGTATAGGCCACATTTCGAAATTGGAGAAGGTTGGAGTTACGCTTTTGGTGGAACCATTCCATTTATCAATGTCACTACTAATATAGGGGTGAATGGACAGAGTAATGTGAACATTACAGAGGAGGATTCGGGTATTGGCGATGTTATATTAGCCCCTGTGATGTTAAATCAAAATATAAACTCTGACTTGAATTTGAACTATCGCGTCAGTATTTATGCTCCTACTGGAGGTTATAAGGAAGGGCAATTAGCTAATACAGGTAAGAATTATTGGACGATTGAACCAACTGTAGGGGCGGTTTATTTTGGTAAAGAAAACGGAATTGAAGCAAGTGTCTACGCTGGCGTTGACTTTAATACTGAAAATCATGAAACCAGCTATCAATCAGGTACCCAAGGACATGTTGAAGCAACCTTTGGGCAAAGCTTTCCATTTTTTGGAGGCTTAGCGAGTGTGGGGGCGACTGGTTTTTATTATCAACAATTAACCGGAGACAGTGGATCTGGTGCTATTTTCGGTGATTTTAAAGCAAAAACAGTAGGGGCTGGGCCGAGGGTTTCTTTTGTTCACAATACAGAAAGGGGAGGCATTGCGATGGAATTAAAATGGTTCCATGAATTTGAGACAGAAAGGCGTACAAAAGGAGGCACGATTTTTTTAAAAGCATTAGCTAAGTTCTAGTTGCCTTGTTCTGAAATTAAATAGGAGTAAATCAAGTTAATAGTTAATAATTTCTGCAAACCCCTACATTAATTTTTTGATTATCCTGAATAAATATTATCTATCTTAATTTGGTGAATTATTAAAAACATAAAATATATTGCTTTTTCAATCTTTATAATTATGAGTTCTACAGCTATTGCAAAAGGACGAATTACGCCTTCACCCGAATTAGGGGTTTTGAAAGGCGCCGAGGCTGAAGCATTTTACCTTGGTGTTAATGCTGTAATTTGGGGGTATCCAATAGTGTTCTTTGAAGACCTAATTCGTGGTAGAGCACAACCTGACGCACAAGTGAAAACGGCGTTGTTGCTTAAATCAGTTGAACCTTTTCCAAGTCCTGTGATCTGATCCTTTATGGTGGTTAGAACGGTGGTGACATGGGTAAAGCGGAAAAGAAGATAACTAACTGGGCGGAATACAATAAGGCTCTGTGCAAGCGTGGCTCGGTTACGTTCTGGATAGATGATTCAGCCATAGATGCATGGCGATGTACAATCCATCATGGCGTTGTTGCCTAAATCAATTGAACCTTTTTCGAGTCCTGCGATTTGATCCTTTATGATGGTTAGAGCGGTGACAACATGGGTAAGGCGAAAAAGAAGATAACTAACTGGGCGGAGTACAATAAGGCTTTGTGCAAATGGGGCTCGGTTACGTTCTGGATAGATGATACAGCCGTAGATGCATGGCGATGCAAAACCCATCATGGTAAGCGTGGTAGAGGCTTTCAGTACTCTGATACAGCGATTGAAACTGCCTTGATGATTAAAGGAGTATTCTCATTACCATTACGTGCTCTTCAAGGCTTTATTGATTCTATCTTTGAGCTATTGGATGTTCCACTGACGTCCCCTGACTACACCTGTATCAGCAAACGCTCGAAGACAGTTCAGGTCAAATATCGCAATAAATCCAAAGGAGCTATTCGCCATATAGCCATTGACTCGACTGGTCTCAAAGTTT
Source organism: Vibrio sp. 10N.286.52.F8 (assembly GCF_041468745.1). NCBI lineage: Bacteria > Pseudomonadati > Pseudomonadota > Gammaproteobacteria > Vibrionales > Vibrionaceae > Vibrio > Vibrio sp. 10N.286.52.F8. The sequence continues at coordinate 14,485 of NZ_JBFRJF010000004.1, read as the reverse complement.
TTGGCGAGGGTGAATGGAAAGTGAAAAAGCACGGCGCCGAAAAACGCAGAACTTGGCGTAAACTGCACTTAGCTGTTGATGTAGAAACTCATGAGGCCATTAGTGCAGAAGTCAGTCTTGTAAGTGTTGGCGATAACGAAGTGCTGCCAACATTACTCAACCCTTTACGTAGAAAGATCCATACAGTATCTGCTGATGGAGCATATGACACAAAAAGTTGCCATGAGACTCTGAAAAATAAGGGCTGTACTCCGTTGATACCACCTCGAAAGAATGCGGCTCTTTGGGAAGATGGGCATCCCAGAAATGAAGCTGTAGAGGCTCTTAAAAACGGAACAATAACGGAGTGGAAATCTGAGTCTGGTTACCACTATCGCTCAATATCTGAGACCGCAATGTCTCGATATAAAGGACTAACCAGCGGTAAATTGAGCTTGAGATGTTACAACGCTCAAGTGGGAGAAATCATGGCGAATGTCAAAGCTATAAACAAAGTCATAGGACTAGGTATGCCTGTTAGAAGCTAACGATTAGTCAAATATGGCGTCGTTGAACCTCAAGCTGATTTGATCAACAACGCCGATTATGAGTACTAACTATTGCATCTAGAATCGTTATAAAACTGCTCGCTAGATAAAATGCCACAATGCTTAAAAAAGAGAAAAGCCTCAGCCTTTCTCTTCCTATTTTGTACCTTTAAGCATTAATGCTAAGTGAGCCCAGCTATTCAGCAAAAGGCGCGCTTTACCAATTAGATTTGCTCAACGAAACCCATTAGGTGCTGTTTCACTTCGTCTGAAGCAAAAGCACTCTCTACAGAGTACTTGTAGATCTCTGCGTAGTCTTCTTGTGTTAGACCGAACGTTTCACATACACGCTTCACTTCGTTAGTCATGGTTGTGTTCGACACAGTGCGGTTGTCTGTGTTGATCGTTACAACGATGCCGTCTTTCTTGAATTCAGCAATTGGGTGGTCGCTGAATTTGTGAATACATTTAGTTTGCACGTTACTTGTTGGGCAAGTTTCAAGCGCAACCTGCTTCTCTTTAACGATGTTGTACGCGTCTTCGTTACCTTGGATGTGAACACCGTGGCCGATACGTTCAGCATCTAGCAGAGTAACTGCATCGTAAACGTTCTGACCATGCCATTGCTCACCTGCGTGAACCGTCACACGGTAGCCTTGTTCAATAGCGTATTGCGTGTACTCAGGGAATTCAGCGCAGAAGCCCGGCTTTTCACCGCCTGCAATATCAAACGCAACCACGCCTTTACCAAGGTATGGTTTACCAGCGTCGATTACATCTTTGATTGAGTCTTTCGGGAACATACGAAGTACAGACATGATGTAGTTGCCCTTAATGTCGTATTTCTCTTCTGCACGCTTCATGCCTTTAACCGCACTTGCGATGATTGCATCAAGAGACAAGCCCTTGTTTACGTGAAGAATCGGTGCAAAACGAACTTCTAGGTACTTAACGTTTTCTAGTGCTGCGTCTTCGTAAAGCTCAAAAGAGATACGCTCAATCGCTTCTTCCGTTTGCATCACTTGCAGTGGCAGGCTAAAGCAAGCTAGGTACTCATCAAGGTTTTTGCAATCTTCAGGCACTGTTAGAGACTTTACTACCGCTTCACGGTCTTCTGGAAGTTCGATTCCGTACTGTTTCGCCAGATCAATAATGGTGTCTGGACGAACACTTCCGTCTAGGTGGCAGTGCAGATCAATCTTAGGGAGTGCTAGAAAGTTCATGAGTATTCCTTAGGTCTATTATTTTTTGAGTTATTAACTCATAGGTTACATGGGCTTAAATTAACAAGTTTGTGATATGATTTAAAGTGACATAAAGTCATCATTAATCTGAATCTAAGGAATATCATGGTAGATGTTAAAAGCTTACTCAAATGTGATATGAATTTACTGCTGTGTTTACACGTGTTGCTTGAAGAGCGCAGCGTGAGCAAAACGGCAGAGCGATTGTTCCTTAGTCAGTCTGCGGTGAGTAAACAACTCACTAAGCTGCGTTCTTTGTTTGACGACCCTTTGTTTGAACGTGAGTCAAAAGGCCTGTTTCCAACACCGAAAGCCACCTCTTTAGCGCCTAAAATTCATCAAATCCTTCTGCAAGTTGAACAGCTAACCGTGCCGGACATTTTTGAGCCGAAAGACAGCGAACGTACTTTTAATATCGATCTTGTTGAAACCGCTTATACCGCGATTTACCCTAAATTTATGCCTAACGCGCTAGCAGATGCGCCGAACATTACGGTAAACAGCACTACTTGGAGCAGCGAAACCTTTAAGCGCTTACTAAAGCGTGAGGTCGATTTCGGGATTGGAATTTTTGAGCTCGATGAAAGGGCTAGCACCCACATTCAAAATATCCCTGCCGAGCTAAACCACGTCGAGTTGCTGCAAGATTACTCTGTGTGCTTGATGCGAAATGATCACCCAGTACTTCAAGAAGAGTGGAATCTGCAAGCCTTCCTTAAATACCGTCATATTCAGTTAGTCACTGGTGGCGTTGGCGACTGGTTGCTACTGGAAATCTTGCAAGCCAAACAGCTTCAAATTAACAAAGCCGCCAACGTGTCGGACATCACCAGCGCAGTAAAGCTGTGCAAACAAAGCGATTTGCTGATGTGTTATCCGTACAACTCGGTTCGTGACTATATTGAGAGTGGCGAACTGGTGATGAAGCCGATTCCTATTGAGTTGGTTCCCGGTGGTTTGTTTTTGCTTTGGCACCGTTACTTTGATTCTGAACCAAGCCACAAATGGCTTCGCGACCTCATAGTCAATAAGACCCAAGAACCTCAGCTGTAAACCGCGAGCTACGATGATCAAAACGGCGAAATAAGTTTTTTTAAATTTTTTTCGTCTTTTTAGAATGAGCATCGTCTTATTACGGGTGCCAAATGCCCGCCAAGAATGAGATATCTAAATGAATCCAATGCCATCGATTCCGCAACAAGTCATTGAAGATGCTTGTGAGTGGGCAATTATGCACGGTGCGTCGTACTTTTGAACAGTTGAGCTGTCAGCTTTCATCGGGCGATAATCAACGCCTGCTATTGAAAGATGTCGGAGCTGTCGATGTGGTGTATCTAAGAGCTGGCTACCAGTATTCAGATTATTGGGCTCCAGAGCTAAATGAATCGGTGTGTTGCCATACGTTAAGTCAGACTCGCTTGTTTATGGAGCAACACCATGTCGCAATGAACGCGACTATCAGCCAGCAATTAGCGACCAGCAAAACCATGCAAATGCTGCTGACCATGATGTCAGCAGCAGAATACGCCCGCTGGGGTTTAACGCGAGAAGAAGCCGAACTGGTCAAGAGTGTTCTGGCTGATATGAAGCCTATCACCAATGAAGCAATTGAATGGTTTAACACACAAGCTGATAAGCAAGAATGGGTGCTGAAAAACCAAGGTGAGGGCGGTGGTCATTGTGTCTTTGGTGACGACATCAGCGAACAACTGAGCCAGCTTAAACCAGAAGAGTACGACGCGTGGGCATTGATGCAGCGCTTGTACCCGCATGAACGTGACGTGCCGACCATTGCAGTGCGTGACACTCACCAAACGCTCGTGACAGACTTAGTCAGCGAAGTGGGTTTGTTCACCGTTTACTTCAAAGGTGAACCAGTAACAGAGCTAGACTGCTACGCGGGTTACTTGATCCGCAGTAAACCTGCCAGCGAAAATGAAGGTGGAATCCACAGTGGCAAAGGGATTCTCGATTCGTTGGTGTTGATTGATTAGTTGAATCGGCATTAAAAACCAGAACTCATGTTCTGGTTTTTTGTATCTGAGCTCAGTAAAACTTCAGAGTTTGGATAACAACAATCACGCCCCTAACTTGGTAAAGGCCAACGGGGTTTGTCCGGTTTGCTGTTTGAAAAAGGCGATAAACGCACTGTTTGATGAGAACTCTAGCAGATGAGCCACATCACCGACTTGTCGGTTTTCTGAGAGCAGTTCAATCGCTTTAAACAAGCGCCATTGCTGTCGCCACTCTTGGTAAGTCATGCCTGTTTCGGCTTTGAATAATCGAGTAATCGTTTTGGTGCTTGCGCCAACCGAGTTCGCTAATGTCGAGAGGGTTGGGGCAAGAAAGGAAGCGGTTCGGACTTGTTTGCAAAAGCTTTTAAAGCGGCGATCTGTCGGTAGTGGCAAGATAAACGAGTGTTGGTTAGCACTGTAAAACTCTTCCCAGAATAGGTTGGCGGTATTGGTGGTTTGCTCGCGGGCAACATCCCAATCCCAGAAAGCCATCTTATTGATCAGGGCTTTTAAAAGCTCATTCACTTCCACAATTTCAATCGCTTCTGGGCAGGTGTAAATACTGCTATCAAAATAGAGCGACCGATAAGCAACCACATTGGTCATCTGCGCGCGATGTTTGGTATAAGGCGGGATCCACACGGCTTTAGTCGGCGGCAAAATGCAAATGGCGTTTTTTAAGGTCAAGGTGATGCAACCCTGCGGAGCATACAGCAGCTGTCCTTTTACGTGGTGATGTATTCCTGAGTCATGCTGACCTAGCTCTGCCGCAATCCCTATTACGGGCGCAGGTAAGCTGTCTGCATCAAACTCAATGGTTTCGCTGATTAATGCCATTTGTCCCAATCTTGTTGTTTTTGGTTTTAATGTTGTTAACGAGCCAAGGTTAGTTTCCCCTAGACTCCTCGTCAAGTTCACTGGTCTTGGAAAAATGATGAAAACAAAACCTTCTTTATGGCAAATGGTGCTATTGCTGATGTTCCCTCAAATCGCAGAAACCATCTATAGCCCGACTCTGGATTCAATATCGAAATCCTTTGATGTGAGTTACGCACAAGCGGCGCAAACCCTCTCGATCTACTTCTCAGCGTTTGCGCTCGGTGTTGTGGTATGGGGCATATTGGCAGACAAATGGGGGCGCCGACCAACCATGTTACTGGGCATGGGGTTATTCGCCTGTTCAGCACTTATTGCTATGCAAACCGACAGCTTTACGTGGTTGATGATAGCCAGAGCCATGGGTGCTTTCGGGCTTGCGGTGGGCTCGGTGGTGACACAAACCATGTTGCGCGATGCCTTTAGCGGCGCGGAACTGGCCAAGGTGTTTGGTTACATGGGGATGGGGCTGTCGATTAGCCCAATCATCGGGCTGCTTCTTGGCGGTCAATTAAGCCAAGCGGGCGGGCATCAATATGTGTTTATTGCCCTGTTTATTATGGTGTTAGTGCTGTTGGCACATAGCCTATGGTCATTGCCTGAAACGCAACAATCTAAGCAGCCATTGCAGTTAAAGTCACTCTGTATTCACATGGTCAAAGATAGCGATATATGGATGTCTGCGTTGCTGGTCGCGTCGTTCAATATTGCGCTGTTTTCTTATTATCAATTGGGTTCATTTGCCTTTATTCAACTTGGATTTAGCGTTGAGCAGTTTGGCTACAGCGGCATTGTGCTTGGGTTCGGGACTCTGTTGGGAAGCTTGGTGAACAAGACATTGTTGAAGAGACAAGTGTCTTCAATGTCTCTGATTGGTATCGCGGCAGGGCTTCAAACATTAGGTGCGGTGGGTGTCTATTTTTCACAACACTCAATATGGTTTTTACTTCCGATGATGCTGGTGGTTATGGCATTTGGTATTGCGATCCCTAATGTATTGAGCCGAGCGTTGGTACGTTACCAATCTCAAGCAGGAAGTGCAGGTGCACTGTTTGGTTTGATGTATTACACCTTGATCGGCTCAGGGCTCGCTTTAGCGGGAATGATTCAAGATTTAGGGGGGGTGTTGGTACTTTGCGGCGCTTTATCTGTTCTGGTGACGATACGCAGTCGACTCCAGCTTAAACGCTAAGTCTCTCATCTGTATTGATAAATTCCGTGTCCTGTTTGGCGCGGAATTTATCATTTCTTGGTGTGTAAATTTGGATATTGACAGGGGTAGAGTGATCGTTCTACCCTGTAAGTAGAACAATCATTCTACCCTTTGTCGGGTATTGAGAGAGCACTATGTTGAGAGAACAGATTGCAGCAAGCCTTGAAGTAGCGTTCAGCCAGCAAGGTTTTGCTGAGCCGAGTGTTGCACAGCTGAAAACGGCGTGCGATGTAAGCCTAAGAACCTTGTATAAACATTTCCCTTCAAAAGAAGCGATGATCGTTGGTGCCTTGGAATATCGACACCAACGCTACTTAGATTTCTTGTTGGAAACGTCGCCTGAAAAGGGGCTCGCATCGGTTACTCATATCTTCAACAAGCTCCAACAATGGTTAGAAGAGTATGCGCCACATGGGTGCATGTCGATGAATGCGATGGCTGCGTTTCCCGATAATGAGCTTATCAGCCAAGCGGTTACACAGCATAAAGAACAAGTTCGTTTGCTAATAGGCCAGCAGAGCCTGCGAGAGGATCTCGCGACACCGCTGTTTTTACTTCATGAAGGCGTATCAAGCGCGTGGCCAGTCTTAGGCGAAGAAGCAGTGGCATCGGCGCAGAATATGGTGACAAAATTACTCAAGGAAACAGTATGAAATTCGAACTACCAAAGACAATGAAAGGCGCAGAGATGCTAGGGCACGGCGGGGCAGAAATGCTTGGCTACCGTGAAGACATTGCTGTTCCAAAAATTGAGCCTAATGAAGTGCTGATCAAAGTCATGGCAGCAGGCGTTAATAATACTGACATCAACACGCGAATCGGTTGGTATGCAAAAAGTGATGATTCAGACGATGCCAGTTGGTCGGGTGAAGCGTTGAAATTCCCTCGCATCCAAGGTGCTGACGTGTGTGGTTTTATCGTGGAAGTCGGCAATGAAGTCTCAGTTGACCGTATTGGTGAGCGTGTTCTGATTGAGCCTTGTTTGACCGAGGTTTATGGACGAGATCTGCCACAGCCATGGTATTTCGGATCTGAATGCGATGGTGGTTTCGCTGAATACACCAAAGTAGCAGCTAAGCACGCTTACGCGGTGAACAGCACCATGTCGGATGTTGAGCTAGCGTCTTTCCCATGTTCTTACTCAACAGCAGAGAACATGCTAACTCGTGCCAATGTGGCTGAAGGTGATCGCGTGCTTATCTCAGGTGCATCGGGCGGTGTGGGCTCTGCGGCTATTCAGCTAGCAAAAGCTCGCGGCGCGTATGTTATTGCCATCACTAGCCCAAGCAAGAACCAACAGTTACTTGAACTTGGCGCTGATGAAGTGATTGCCCGTGATTCAGATTTGGTTAACGCGCTAGGCGAAAGCAGCGTGAATGTGGTGATCGATTTAGTTGCTGGTGACAAGTGGCCAGAGTTTCTTGAAGTCCTAAAACCGCATGGCCGTTATGCTGTGTCTGGTGCGATTGGTGGTGCAATGGTTGAGCTTGATGTGCGAACTTTGTATCTCAAAGACCTCAGCTTTTTTGGTTGCACGGTTTTAGAACCGCAAGTATTCCAAAACTTGGTTAATCGTATCGAGAAACAGCAGATTGGCGCCATCGTTGCAGAGTCTTATCCGCTAGCCGATATCCATAAAGCGCAAGATGAGTTCTTAAAGAAAAAACACGTTGGTAAGATCGTGTTGAAAGTCGCTCAGAGTTAACTTTAGACGGTGTCACGCATCTAATCTATGTAAGAGCGAGCCAGTATCATGTGCTCGCTTTTTTGTTTCTGGCGAATGCTGGCGGGCTCAGTCTTGCAACCCGTTGAGTAACAGATCCTATACAGCTGAAAAGTTAATGATTCATTTATCATTGTGTGGTTTATGAATTAACTGTGCGATAATTACCGCCATTATATATCCCGAACTGTTTGATAATCATCTAGGAGCCGTATTGATGTTTAAAAGGGTATTGCAGGCACTATTCTCACCTTTTGTTTATTCAAAAAACAAACCCTCTGCAGAGCCTGCCCAACAAGAGCAACAACAAACCGTTGCTACTGATTCTGTTCAGTCTTCAATCTTTGTTCCGCCGTCGTCCACTCAGCCATCATCATTAATCGTCGATAAGACGCTTAGCCTTCACGATGGTGAGTTCCTTGATTATTTGTTTGGAGAGTCTCGCCTTCGAACGGAGTCAGACCCATTTAGTGATTTTGTCGCTTGTCAGATCGAACGTTTGATTCGCTCTCCAAAAGCCCTGCTTAATGAACTGCCAGTGATGCCAGCCTCTGTAACCACGTTAATGGCAGAATTACAGAGCGACGAGTTTGATGTCGATGCATTGTTAAGAGTGATTGAGCGCGAGCCGAGTATGGCTGCCGATGTGATTAAACTGGCTAACAGCGCCTTCTACAAACGCAGTGAAAAACAAGTTACTGACTTAAAAACTGCTTTCCTCAATATGGGTTCACAAGGGCTAATTGAAGGCGTGGTTAATTCTTACATGAAGAACTTCACGCCGGGGAACAATATTTACTGGCGTCACTTCGGTGAGAAAATTTGGAATCACAGTGTTCAAACCGCGTCGTTTTCTAAGGAGTTGATGAAAGACTCTTCACCTCAAGAAGATCAAGCAGCGGCATACTTTGTTGGGTTAATTCGCAACTTAGGCAAGATGATCATTTTCCAGATGATGGTAGAAGCCTTCAAGCATGTTGATCCTTCTGTTCCACCTAACTCGTTAGCATTGAAGCGCCTGATGAACAGCTACTCTATTCGCCTGACTTACACCATTGCTAAGTTCTGGGAACTGCCAGAATCAGTGTTGACCGCGATTGGCTACCAAGAGTCTAGCCGATACGAATGCACACCACTTGGTCAAGCTGTGTTTGAAGCTAACTACTTGAGTGAGCTGTGCTATTTACTGGAAGAACAAACGATTGAAGTCGAGCAATTTAAGCGCAGATGCAAAGAGACACTGATGTCTCCGGCTGCATACAAAGTGGCTAACCGTATCTATAAAGAGTCTGAATTATCGCTAGTGAGCTAACCCTTAGCCTATTCGACCTACGCTGTGACTGAACATAATGATTGGTTGCAGCTTGGTTGGGCTAGGTTGTGAAATACATTCAGCTACGAAATACGCTTACAAATGGCTAATCCACAGCTTGTCGAGTTCGCACCAACCGAAACCATTTACTTGTGCGCCGTGTATCTTTTCAGAAACCTCTAAGTTGAACGCCTCTTGCTTGAGCTCAACCACAACTCCAGATTCATGCAACCAATGCCGGAGCGACAACAGTGCATTCATCGCTAACTCAAAGTCTGGTTGGTTTGTTATTGAGGCTAAGCCTTGTTCGATTGTCTCTAGCATCTCAGAAGGTAAAGTTAATTCCTCAAACGGGAAGCGAGTGAAAAAGCTTAACCACGAAGTGAAGGTGTCGTTCTCATCAATAATACTGCACAGCGCGACGTCTTTGGTAGTTAGGTAGTGAGTTAGGTAGTGCCCATATTCCACGCTGGTTTTGTGGTCGCCAGACACTGACAACTGATCGAAAAGGGCTTGGCATTCAGAGGTGTCTTCAACGGTGAACTCACGAACGGTTGAAGACAACATCGGGCTTTGAATCTTAAAGAAGGTTGAGCCGAAATCCGGTTGGGAAGAATGGTCATCCTCACGCACGGTGGTCGTCTTCTCGGGCAGTTTCACGCACACCTGATTTTGAGCGCAGGCTTTGCTCTGTGCCCATTCCTGATAGACCCACAACTCGACTCGATTCAGAATCGGCGTGCTGTGTGAATAGGCGCTATTGCGGCTCAATCTCAACATCTTGCTTGAGAAGATGTCTAATGAGAACGCGCCAGATCCAATCAGCCTATCAGTCGGTGATGAGTGATCGAATACGGAGGCTTCAGCCCTAGCAAGTAGGCGCGGTAAATGCCAATCAGGTTGATTCAACTTTACGACAACCACATTGCCTGCCGAGACAGAGACCTCATCAATATGCTGATAACAGCGACGCCATATTTTGCTTTGGCAGAGCGAGTTAAGGTTGCGTGCTATGTCTTGAGGTTCGAGTGTTCTTCCGTTATGAAAGTGAACACCATTGCGAATCTGAAAGTGCCACTGTGTCGCATCTTGATTAGGCTGCCAATGATAAGCCAGATCGCCGCTGAGTTTGCCGTGCTTAACGGAGGTTAGGCGTTGGCAAACTTGCATAACTAAGAAACGTTCGGTGCGTCTAAGCACGCGTTGAGGGTGAAGCGCTTCGAGTTCTCGGTGAAACGGGATGTACGCGATATTCTGCGTCGACGGATTGGTATTGCTTAGAAAGGCTTGCAACTCAGTGCCAGCATTGCGGCCGTTGAAGCTCAAGGTGCTAAACACCTGTTCTATGTTGCCTGCGTCAGCTTGGGTTTGTGCGTATTGGTAACACGCCTCAATGGGTTCAACCAGACACGTGAGTTGTGCCTTCTTGCTGCGGCCTGAGCTAGCTTGCCACTCAATCCAGCCTTGTGCTGTCATCGCTTTGAGTAAGGTCTGAACGTGACGTTCACTCACGTGCAGCAGTGTGGCCAGTTGGTTGACCTGACAGTGTGATACTCCAGGCCCAAAAGCCTGAAATATCTTTTCATACAGTTCAAGCTTACGCTTAAGGTTGCCCAATTTGCTTTTCCTAACGACGAGGTTGAGTTAAATGTGAATAGCCAGAATCAATCAGTGCGTTTTCCATCGTATCGAGAACTCGAGAGGTTATCTCTGAGCTCAGGATATTCGATTCAGTTTTGCCTTGAAGCACCAAATCTGAAAAATGGTCGATTTCAAACTCGAATCCATTCCCTATCACTCGGTAGTTAATGGTCGACTTTTTGCCTTGATGTTCAATCTCAATAAAGGCCGGATTCCACCATTTTTCGTGAATGGTGATTTTGGTTTCAGGTCCACTCAAGTGTGCTGATCGGGGAAGGTTTTGCACTGTTGATGCCGATATCTTACCGCTTATATCACCAGAGAATGTAAAGCATGCATTGGTATCAACATTCGCTCCCTCATAAAGACACGACATCTCTACCTGAGGTTTTGAAGGGTTTACACCCAGCGTTCGGCACAGATCGTAAAAGAACCAAAGCCCATAGACCCCAACATCGAGTGTTGCTCCGCCTGACAAATCCGGATTGAAGATAAACAAATCGGGCTCATAGTCATGATGGTTACCAAAGCTGGCTTCGATTGAATCTATCTGAATGTTGTTATCGACCAAGAATGATTGGAGCTCACGATATGCGGGAAACACCACGGTTTTCATTGCTTCTAACAGCATCACGCCATTTTGCTTCGCGAGAGCTTTCATCTCAAGCCAGTCAGCAAGGTTGGTAAAAGCCGGCTTCTCGACCAATACATGTTTTTTATTCTTTAGAAACAACTCAGTGAGTGGCTGGTGGTATGGGTGAACCGTAGCGATGTAAACCGCTTCAACACTTGGGTCATTCGCCATCTCTTCATAAGAACCATAAGCCTTGTCGCAAGCAAACTTGTTGGCGAACGTGGCTGCGCGTGAGTGATCTCTGGCGGCAACCGCATCAAGCTCACCATGCAGAGAGTGCTCTGTGACTGCGGTTGCGAATCGATTGGCGATATTGCCTAGCCCTGCGATGCCCCATTTTATTTTGCGTTGCGTGTCGCTCATCTGTTGCTCCAAATCGTTGTTTTGTATCAGTGTACTCAGAGACGTCACATACAAATAGAGAACAGATTTCTCAACCTGTTCTCTATTTATTTTATTCTAGTTGAAGCTCAGGATTAGCTCTGTATTGAGTGTTTCCAATCGGCTAGGGCTTTAATGTGTTTTGGCCCGATGCCACAACAGCCACCGATAATATTCGCGCCCAGTGCATGCCAGCGTTTAGCGTAAGTTAAGTAACCTTGGCCATCCAGCTCACGCATCTCCTGAAACATATCATTCGCTTCATGTTCGTTGCTGATAGGCGCAAAATTGTTGGCATAGACACCAACTTCTAAATCACTGCCTAGCTCATCGATCACTTTCTTGGCATCGATAATGGCTTGATCCATCACTTCAGGCACTGAGCAATTAAACATAATGCCTGTCGCGTTCGATTGGCAGGCAAGTTTGATGGCGTCTGTTACGCTCTCGCCAGAACGAATATTGGCAGAATCGCCCTTGGTGTCTTCCAAGCTAAAGGCGTAATAACACGGTTTGCTTGATTGCTTGAGTACCGCATGAATGGATTCGAATTCTTGCAGGCTACAAATCGTTTCCGCTATCCAAAGATCGATGTTTGGATCCTGGGCATCGTAAAGCGTTTGAATGATTGGCGCTGCCTCTTCTACCTTAAACAAGTCTGGTCGGTAGCTGCCAAATGGCGGTGGAATCGCGCCTGCTACTTTCACTGTGTGGGTAGCATTGTCTGCAACTGCTTTAGCCAGCTCACCAGACAGTGTGGCTAGTTCAAAACCGCGTTGCTCGAACAGCTCTGCACCCAAGTGAAAAGGCACACAGGCGTAGCTATTGGTGATTAGGATTTCAGCACCTGCATCGACAAAGTTTTGATGTGCTTGGCTGACAAATTCGGGTGCTTCAATCAGCGCTTGAGCACTCCAAAGCGGTTGAGAAAATGGCGCGCCAATTTCTTTGAGTTCTCGGCCCATGCCGCCATCAAGTATGGTTAGTGTTTTCATATTCAATACTATCTAAACAATTGCTGAAGTTCTGCCGCCACCATAGCAGACAACCTTGTCAGACAGAAGCCATCAAGCCAAGGTTCAACTATCGATGAGGGAGTTTCGTTATAAGCCGTCTAGCGGGCTAGTCGTGCCACTAAAGTGTTGCCCAATAACGTGAGTGTAAATCTGAGTTGTCTTAACATCACTGTGCCCCAGTAGCTCTTGAACCGTTCTGATATCGGAGCCTGACTTTAGAAGTTGCGTAGCAAAACTGTGCCTGAAAGTATGACAACTAATTCGCTTGTGGCGCAATTTATTAGAGTTAGTCGCCTTCTTCAGCGTTTTTCGGAGTACCGAATCATGTAGGTGGTGTCGGCATACGATCCCCGACTCAGAGTGTTGAGTGACGGACTTTGATGGGAATAGTTACATCCAAGCAAGTTGTCGATAGGCACTAGGGTATTTTTTACCTAATCGGTGAGGCAAAGATGGCCCAAACCCATTCAAGTTATCTTTAGCGAGCAGAACTGCAACTTGTGAAATTTTGTCTTGTATAGCTTCAGTGAGTGAAAAACTTAAAATTGTCACTCGGTCTTTATTTCCTTTCCCATTGTGAACAGTGAGAGACCCTTGTTTTAGATCTATATCTTGTACTCGAAGCCTCAGGCATTCCGATACTCTCAAACCTGAACCATACAACAAGCGAAAAAACAGTTGATATTTAGGATCTATTTCATTGATCACCGAGATAGCTTCCGCATGATTGAGTACGCTAGGAATTTTTCGAGACCGAGTCGCATAGCTAAACCCTAAGTCTCCTAGAGGTTGCTTAATAAATTGATTGTATAAATAGGCTAGAGCATTGAGAGCTACCTTTTGAGTATTGATGGCTACTTTTTGTTGATTAGCTAAATGAGAAAGAAAGGAGACAACTTCAGCGGCATGCATCTGTTCAGGGTGTTTAAGCTTATGAAAATGAATGAAGTATTTTATCCAGTAACAGTAGGCTTTGATTGTCTTGCGACTATAGCCTCGCATCGTCATATGTTCGCAAATTGCCTGCATGAATTGACTCGCCAAATATTCCCCTCACAAAATCTGTACATACAGACAGTTTATTGCTTGTTGAATAATTAATGACTTAAAAAAGAGTGGTTTTTAACTCTGATTGAGCACGAATTTAACGAGAGGGTTATTTTAAGTTATTGATTATACTGCAGATTTACGGGTGGTTAAGAATGAGGCCGAGCGTTACATAGTCGGCAATATGTGCTTGCACGTTTTCACACTTATTGTTTAGACCCACTTTTATATTAAATGCATAGCATTCAGTTGGTTATGAGTGACCTTTTTGATATGTTAAGCGGATGGATTCGTGCTTGCACAATATTAAAATGTTATGTGCTTGGAGGCTAAATGGTAACGTTCACAGAGAAAGAGTTAGATGCTGTGTTGAATAATGCAGTTGAAACCAATCCTGATTTTCTGGAATGGTTCGTTCATCAGACGAAATTTAGAAGTGGTGGATACAAGTACCTGTGGTCTCGTTCAGACCATCCTTGGGGAACAATTGACTTCGAAAGGCTTGATCCTGCAACTAATGGTACAGTGACCGAAAGGCGTCAATCCGAAACAGATATTCTGGTGGTACTTGAGGGGCAAGATGGTGGCAGGGTCGCTCTCCACATAGAGAACAAATTATCCGACGGGCACTTTACGGAATATCAAGCGGAAATGTATTCGCAAAGAGCTAAACAATGGATGAACAAAGAGAAGTTCAAGAACTATACAGACTTCCAAACCATCCTAATTGCTCCTCAATTCTTTTATAATAACAACATAGAGAAAGCTAGGTTGTTTGATTGCTATATAAGCCATGAAGATATTGGTAAGTATCTGGCGAAGTTCGCTTTAGAACGCACATAACAAATAAGGATTA
>NZ_JBFRJF010000003.1:255997-282102 GCF_041468745.1 Vibrio sp. 10N.286.52.F8 | reverse complement strand
GTATTTTAGGACGAGACATTGAGTCGCTTTCGAGCTTATAACTCAGTTATCAAGCTTATTGCTCGGCTATCAAGGCTATGACTCGGCTATCAAGGTTATTGCTCAGCTTCTTCAATAAGCTCTTGAACTGGGGATGCCGGTTTGTTTTGAGCAAAACCGCGCAGGCCAACAACATGTACGTGCTCGTGATCTTTAAAGACCTTACGAACCAGTTTGTAGGTTGTGCCTTTCTCAGGGCTAATGTTCTCTGGTGCTGCAATCAGAAGTTGCATACCCAAACGGTCACACAGTTCAAACAGTGTAGAGATAGATTTCGCATCCAGACGTGCTGCTTCATCAAGGAACAACAAGCGACATGGAACGATGTCTTTGCTACGAAGTCGACGAGACTCTTCTTCCCAGCTCTGAACAACCATCAGTAGGATAGACTGACCAGTACCGATCGCTTCACCCGTAGACAGTGCGCCCGATTCCGCTTGTAACCAACCGTCTGAACCACGGTTAACTTCAACACTTAATTCTAAGTAGTTGCGGTAATCCAGTAGCTCTTCACCTAGAACTTGTGGAGAACGTTGACCCATATCGATATGTGGGTTAACACGTTGGAACAACTTCGCCATCGCTTCTGAGAAGGTAAAGCGTGTTGATTCAAACAAGTCTTTGTGTTGCTCTTGCTGAGTCGCTAGCCCTGATAGCAAGATCTCGTGGCTTTCACGAATCTTAACGTTCAGACGTACGCCCTTAACCTGACCAAAGTAGATGTTCGACAGCCCTTGGTTCAGCATTCGAATACGGTTCTGCTCGCGCTGAATCGTTTTCTTGATGATGCTTGCTACCGACTCAGAGCTGATCGCCAAGCGGTTTTCACGCTGCGTCAGTTCTTCTGTTAATCGAGCGAGCTCAACTTCCATCTCTTCGATTGCTTCAACCGGATCATCCGTATGAATGATGTCTTGGCGAATACGCTCGCGAAGGTGTTGATAAACCGCAATGTAGAACAGAACCTTACGCTCTGGATGTGCGTTGTCTTCAGATAGACGCAGCGAATCACGTAGGTCGTCATTGTCAGCTACAGCTAGACGTAAAGCACCCAGTGATTTATCCGACATAGAACGAAGCTCGCCCGCCGTTAGGTAAGCCAGTTCACGCTTATGAAGACGACGTTCAACATCATTTTCACGAGCTAAGCGAAGTACTGAACACCAGCCTGCTTTTGCTGCAACAACGAAAGTACGAAGCTCGGTGTACTCTTTTTGAACTTTCTTAAGACGCTTAGCCAGTGCTTTCATCTCAAGTTCAGTTGACGTAATCGTACGCTCGTATTCACTCTTACGGCTGCGAGATGTGTGCAGACGCTCTTGAAGCTCGTCACGACGACGTACAGCACGCTCTTCAGCGCCTTCGTCAGCGTTTACGCCGAACTCTTGTAGCTCTTGTTTGAACTCTTGAACCGTTTCTTGCTTCGCTTGATGTGAGCTCTTCAGTGCCGCCAATACTTGGTTGTATTGGTTCATCTGTTCGCGAGCTTGCTTCAAACCATCGCGGCCTTTGGTTCTTGCTTGTTCAGCTTGAACCAGTTTCGCTTTTAATTGCTCGCTCAGTTCACTGCTCTTGTTAAGCAAATCAACAGAATCTGCGTAAGCAAAGTAGTGACGACGCTCAATCAGATCAGACAGTGCGAACACTTTGCCTTTTAGCGTTTGTAGCGCGTTATCAGATTGACGATATTCGGCTTCCAAAGCTTCGAACTGCTCTGGGTCAGCGTCTAGTGCAGATACGATCTGTTCTAGAGAAGCAAGCGCCTTGCCGTGCGTATTCAAGTAAGACTTAGCTTCACTCAGACGTTCTAGTTGTGCTTCTAATTCAGCTAAGCGCTCAGCCAATGTTTCGTCTTCTAAAATACGAACCATTGGAGCTAATTTATCTAGCGCACCGAGTGCCTGCTTGCTTTGTAGAAGCTGGCTACGTTGCTGCTGCTCTTTAGAGTTAAGCTCAGCCAGAGAACGAACAATTTGATTACGCTTATCACGAATCGCAGCAAGTGCTTGTTCTGGGTCTGCGTTAAACGCAACGTGCAGGTGCTTCGCAACAAAGCTGTTGAATGCTTGATATAGACGATTCAGCTTTTGAGAGTCAAACGCGGCTTTCGCGTGGTTCTCAACAACAACGTCACGCTCTTCGCGCAATTTCTCTAGACGTTGTTCACGAGCCGCACGGCCAAACAGTGGGATCTCAGGGAAACGTGAGTAACGCATTTGGCGATCGTTCAGCTGAACACATACTGCGCCTTCAAGCTCATCGGCATTAAATGAACTGTCATCAAACGCGTCGACATCGCCTTCTAGGATGTAAAGGTCTTCTGGACAATCATCAAGATCCACCAGCTTCTCTTTAATACCATCAAGATCAGAAACCACAATTGCGTGACGAGCTGGGCCGTACATCGCACTGAAGTACGGCGCATCACCAATCGTGATGTCATCGTAGATCTCAGAAAGCAACACGCCACCAAGCGTATCCGCCAGACCTTTCAAACGAGGATCGTTAGAACCACCCGGAGAAGCTAAGCGTTCAATCTCTTGCTCAAGCTGCGCACGACGAGTCGCTAATTGATCTTTCGCTACCGCTTGAGATTTTTCGTCTTCAAGCACTTGCTGCATTTGAGTCATTACTGCTTGGCTATCTTCTAGCTCAGTTTCTGTTTGATCTCTTAGGGCTTCAAGTGCGTCGTTCGCCGTGATCCACGCTGGAGCAATAGATTCAAGTTTTTGAATCTCTTGGTCGTGGTTTTGTTGCACACGACGTTGCTCACTCTTCGCTTCACGCAGCTCTTCTTGAGCGTACTCAAGAGACTCGATCTGCATTGTATGGCGTTCACGTTCTTCATCGAAAACCGCTTCGTCAGTTAGTGAGATGTTGTGTTGCTTTTGGTATTCAGTCGCAAGCTCTTTTGCTTGACGCTGCTGCGCCACATCACGAGCCATGTCGCGGTGCTGAGCACGCCACTGTTGTTCGTTTTCAACAACGTGTTTTGCGTTACGGCCTTTTTCTAACGCTTGCTTAGCACTGTTAGACGCTTCTTTACGCTCAACGTCACCAACGATGCTTTTAACAAGAGCGAGCGCTTTGTCGAACTGTGCAGAAGCAGCAGAAGACATGTCTAGTTTATGCTTCGTCGACAGTAGCGTTTGAGTGCTTGATTCTTCTTGTGCTTTTAGCTCTGAAACCAGAGTTAGTGCGCTTTCTGCCGTAATAGATTCATCACCAAGCAACTGCTTAGTTTTCTCTAATGCTTGAACCGCTTGCTGGTATTGAAGTGCACGCGTTTGCTGAACATCCAACGCTTGTTGGTAGTCAGCAAGCTGAGTTTTCAGGCTATCCACTTCTTCTTCAGTGATGGTTGCCTGCTCTTCAGCAAGAAGTACTCGCTCTTGAGCTTCTTCAACCACCATCATTTGCTCTTCTAGACGCTCGTTAAGCTCTTCTAGATCTTCGCTGTAGCGGGCAATTTTCTCTTGCTGACGAAGTGCAGTTTGAACTAATTGAAGATGATCCGAAGCCGCTTGATAATCTTGCTCTAGTGCCGACTCTTGATCGACCAACAGCTCTAATTCTTCTTGAACACGGTTCAACAAGTTGTTTTGATCATGCAAGGTTTCACGCGAACCAAACAGTTCACCACGGAACTTCATGGTTTGATCAAGCTTGTTGCGACGATCGTTAGCATGGCGCATGTAATCTGCTGCCACGTAGTTCGTAGATTCAGTGATCAAGTGCTTAAACAAATCACGATCCGACTGAGTCGTTTTGATCGCTTCTAGCGTCATACGGTTTTCGCGTAGTGCTGATTCCATGTCTTGGAACGCTTTCTTCACACCACCATTTTGCGGTAACAGGTAATCACGCAGAGAACGCGTAATCGCACTTGAGATACCACCGTAAAGTGATGCTTCAATTAGGCGGTAGAACTTAGAACGGTCGCTGCTGTTACGTAGTTTCTTCGGTACCACACCGTATTCAAACATTTGCGAGTGGTAATCAACAATCGAAGAGAAGGCCTTAAAATGCGAGCCTTCGTATTGTGCAACCGCCGCTTTCACGTCGTTCAACTGACATACGCGAGCGTGGCTGTCTGAAACGTTCTGAATCAACACATCCGTTGGTTTCACATGGCTTGGAAGGCCTTGGATAACGAACGGTTTAATGTCGACTTTCTTATCACGACCCGCGACTTGCTGCAGTTTTACTGCAAACAATAGACGCTGATTACGAGAGTTCACAACATCTAGTGCGGCATAACATGCGCCTGGCTGAAGCTTACCGTAAAGGCCTTTATCACGAGATGACTGTGAGCTACCCGCTTCCGTTGTGTTACGGAAATGCAGAAGGCTTTGGTCAGGGATCAGTGCTGTGATGAATGCCGCCATTGTGGTCGACTTACCCGCACCGTTACCGCCAGAAAGCGTTGTAACCAATCCATCAATATCAAAAGTACGCGCAAAGAAGCCGTTCCAGTTGACCATGGTTAATGATTGATACTTACCTCTTTCAATCATGCTTCACCTTCTACTTTTGTTTGTTCGCCAGCATTTGACTCAAGGTCAAAGTCAGCTTGATCGTTAAAAATGTCTTGTTGACCGTTTTCGTCTACGTCTGCATCTACTTCTGATGTGGCTTCCGCTTGTTCTTCATTCAACAAGCTACCTTGGTTAGGCTCTTGGGTATGCACCACAGCTTCACCATCACGGATAAGACGTAACTGCGCTTCTTTCATATCATCGCCAACACGAACGTCAGCGCCAAAACGGAATACCGCTTCGCTGATACGGAACTTGCCGGTTTCACCAATCGCAATCAACATACCGATACGGCGTAAGCGACGTAGAGAAGTACGGACTTTTTCGAACAGCTTTTCTTTATCTAGGTCAGAACCAGACGCACGGTTGGTTGCTAGCTTCATGAGTTTTTTCTCATCCGCTAACGACATCAACTCATCAAACAGTTCTTGGTTGGTGAAGATACCTTCATGAGCAAGACGTTCTGGGCTTAGGTATAAGAAACACAACACCTTGCCAACCAACATGTCGAGCTCAGACAACACACTACGACCAATCAGAGACGTAGAACGCGGACGCAGGTAATAGAAACCTTCCGGCGCTTTTACCAATTCCGTATTGTAGCGTTGATAGAAATGCTGAAGCTCAACTTCAAAATCAGACAGCAACGCGTGGTTATCTAGGTCTTCTGTTGAAACATGCTTACCTGAACGCAGCATGCTATCTAGCGCAGGGAACAGTGGGTTCGCTATCGCTTTTACCAGTTTCTCTGGCATGTAATCATCAGTACTTGTTAATGACATTTGCTTGTACCTTTGCACCGAAATCGTTAATTGCCTGCCAATCTGGCTGAATAGCCTGATAGTCAGACTCTGAGTAACCTAAGCGCACGGCTTGGTCGACAACAATTCTGGCTAAATCAAAATGGTGTGTGCGAGGGTGTGCAGCGAGGTAATCGCGTAACACAAGGCCAAGATCAATTGGCGCGCCTTGCTGTTTGTGAGCTTTTAACATCTCTGCAATTCGATCTGAAAGCAGGTCATTTACTTGCTCAAATTCTTCGTACTCTACGTCGATTGGTGCTTGTCCCATCACTTCGTCATCACGAAGCACGAGCGCTTCATCACGAAGATCCGTCAGCTTCTCAGCATCGGCGTAGGTCAATAACCAAGGCGCATCAAAGTAGTCAGTGACTGACTGACGCAAGCGCTGGCTAAAGGCGCGGTTTTTATCCATATCAATCGCGGTACGGATGAACTTGTGAACATGGCGGTCGTAGCCGATCCATAAATCGATGGCTTGTTGGCCCCAACTGGTGATTCGGTCTAGCTTCATCTGCAAGCCGAACAGGGTTTCGCCAACGAACTCGAGTTCATCGTCACCGTAAACAATTTCTTGAATATCGAGGATCTGTGTTTGCAGTTCATCCCCCGCCGCTTGCAAGGTGTCTTGCAATTCTTTTAGTGTGGACGAGGTTTCTGAAAGCAAGGTTTCACAGTTGTTAATCGCCTCTCGCCAATCCTTGTTTAAAAGGTCGGCAATTTGCTGTTTAACGGTTTGCTGCTGCTCATCCATAACACGTTGGTTAAGATCAATCTGATCGAAAATTTCACCAACAGAATACTTGAGCACGCCGTAAACATTCTTTCTCCAATGTCCTGGAGTTCCGCCTTTTTGTGCTGCTTCAATGGCTTTTGCCATCTCGTCCGCAACCATAGAAAGCTGGATAGACAGTTTTAACTTAGAGAACTGACGGTGGCGTAAGTAATAATCTGAAATACCAATCGCCAATGGTGATAAGCGATAAATACTCGCACCATCGGTGATTTCGCTGGTAAAGCGGCTAATCAACTTCTGTTTAACTAACTCGTTGATGGCATTGTTGGCACGAAACGCGGACGCTTCGCCAGTATCTTCAAACAGTCGAGTGACGATGGTAAATGCATCGTGCAGTTCACCCTCGCCCAACTCTTCATCGAACCTTTCATTGCTTAGTACTGCGATAGCAATCAAAAATGCTAAGCGCTCTGGTGGCAAGTTTAATGAAAAATCATGCTGCTTGACCCAGCCCACCAACTCATCAATTGGCTGCTCTTCGGCAGTTTGAGTCATTTCACTCATTGTGGTTCCTGTTACTGTTCTTCGTCATATCGAATGTATTAGATATGACGCCTATTTCTTTATGACGCGGGCTTCTTACGATTGCATAGCGCATGTTGTGGCTTCTTTTACCACATTCACCGCTGTTATTGCGCAGGTTTTTGAGCCCAAACGTGAATATAACGGCCTAGTGACAGATATGGCTCTTGGCGACATAGCTGTTTTTCCAGTTCCAATACATCTTCAAATTGGTAATCGCCCATGTACTCCATATTACCTATGTAGTCACTGAAAGAGCGAATGCCTGATTTACCACAGATTTCTAGACCAGCGTCTTCTATCCATTGATAAACCTCTTCCGGCTTCAAGCCTTTTTGTGGTTGCAGCTTAAACCGTTTTCGATGTGGCATCCCATTCAATACATGAGGAATGTTGCCACAAATAACATTTTTCAGGACTAATCCGTGGTGGTTGTAAAACATTATCGAGGCAACGCCACCCGGTTTAACTTGTTCAAGCAATAAATCAAGCGCCTCTTTAGGATCGGCTAACCATTCCATTACGGCATGAAACATCACAAAATCGACTTTCTCATCTAGATGTTCTGCGACTTTTTGTACTGGTGAATGAATAAATCGATATTGCTCTAGCAAACCCGCTTCGCTGATACTTTCTTCTGCGAGCTTCAGCATTTCAGAAGAGAGATCACACAGAGAAACGTTATGCCCAAGCGACGCAATTTTTTGCGACATCTGTGCAAGGCCGCCTCCAGCATCAAGCACATGCAGCGGAGAAGCTGATTGCTCAAACTTGCTCAAAGCTTGTTCTAAATCTTCCCATACGATGATCTGACGGATCTCTCCTTTGTCAGAGCCGTAAATATTTTTTGCAAATTTGTGGGCAATATCGTCGAAATTACGGTCTTCAGTCACGGCTACTTGAGTTATTATGTCCTATCGTGCCTGCTATTCTGTCACAGGAATTTCAGGAATAAAGAGGCGATGTCTCTTTTTACTACTAAGTGATGTTTTTTCGGACTATTCGGATATGTTTGAGCTGAAAAAAGTAGTGTCTTCGCTATTGATGCCACTGCCAGCAATGTTAATTCTCGCTTTTCTGGGTTTAGCCCTAGTGATGTTTACTACCAAAAGGAAGACGGGTTGCTTAATCTCCCTTTCAGCCCTATGTGGTATTTTCCTAATCGCTTTCCAACCAGTTTCTAGTCAACTTTTAATGCCAATGGAAAGGCAACACACCGCTTTTTTACCTGTCGATGAAACCGTCGATTACGTAATGGTTCTCGGAAGTGGTCACGTCGTAGACGACCAAATTCCACCGACATCAGAACTTAGCCGCACCGGCCTGATGCGTTTAAGTGAAGGGATTCGTATTCTACGCCTCTACCCTGGTGCAAAACTCATTTTGTCTGGCTATGGCGCAGGCACTGAAGTCAGTAACGCAAGAATGATGGCTAAAGTTGCATTAGCACTTGGCGTAGCAAAGCCCGACATCATTCTGCTTGAAACCGCAAAAGACACCTGGGAAGAAGCTCGCCAAGCCGCTGCGTTCGTTAAGAATAAAAAAATGGTTCTGGTGACTTCAGCGAGCCATATGACTCGTGCACTCAATGAATTCCATGCAGCTGGTATGAAACCACTGCCTGCACCAACCAACTACCTTGCACAAGAAGGCGTTGTTGAGCCTTGGAATAAGTACATGCCAAAAGCTCTCTACCTTGAGCAGACTGAGCGTTACTGGCACGAAACCATGGGATTAGTTTGGCAAGATTTACGTGATTGGCTTGATACAAGCAATGACATTGTTGAAGAGCCGGTGATTCCAGAAGCTTCCAGCTTAGTTGAAGATGACGGTGAAGTTTCTGCGGCTCAGCCTCAGTAAGCCAATTGAATCTTTAAACTCATACTGAGCAGACTGAGTCGGCAAGTATTTTTAGGTTCTCTGTTCGTTAACAATGAAAGCTAAGCAATAAAAAAGCCGAGACATCAATGGTGTCTCGGCTTTTTACGTTTAAATGTCGTTGTTGATTAATCACTTCCGAAGGAAATCAATCACCAGCGAACATGTAACCTTCACCGTGAACCGTCACAAAAATTTGTGGGTTCTTAGGATCAAACTCCATTTTTGCACGCATACGACGAATCAATACGTCGATAGTACGGTCATTAGGCGCGTCCACTCGGTGGCTAATCATATTCAAAATACGTTCGCGGCTTAATACTTGGTTAGGGTAAGAAGACAATGCCACTAGCAGTTCGTATTCTGCTTTGGTCAATTTCACCGGTTCGCCGTTTTTGCTTAACGCACGACGAGGGATATCAAATGTCCACTCACCAAAACGAACCACAGACTCATCTGATATTTCTTCGACTGCGCCCGCTGCTGTTTTACGAGCAGCAGAAATACGCCAAAGTAGGTTTTTAACTCGAACTAATAACTCGCGAAGTTCGAAGGGTTTAGTAACGTAATCGTCAGCGCCCATTTCAAGGCCAACGATTTTGTCGATGCTATCCGTGCGTCCAGTAACTAAAATAATTCCAATGTCTGATTGACTGCGTAATTCGCGAGTTAGCATCAATCCATCTTCGCCTGGTAAGTTGATGTCCAGCATAATGAGGTCAACGTTGTTTTCTTCTAACACGTTTCTCATTTGAGCGCCGCTTTCTGCTTCGCTCACTGTGTAACCCTCGTTCTGGAAGTATCCAACCAGTTTACTGCGGGTTACCACATCATCTTCTACGACTAATACGTGATAGCTCATCTACACCACTTTTCTTATTTAATAGTTTCAGTGACTATTCTATTCATAACTAGTAACAATTCTAGTGGTACAGAAGATAAAAGCCAGAAACATGGATTTTTTTTGATACAAGACAATCTTAAACCTTGCTATTTATCGTCCATCGCAATTCAATATAGGCATTACTACTAACGAGTAACTTTGCGTTTCGCAAATAACCTTGTTATTCAGCCTTGGTGTGCTTATGCCCAAGTGACTTCAAGATGCATATAAGCAACATCACAAGACTAAGTCAGGATCTAACAAATGAAAGATACGAAAGCGTTCAACGAGCAAAGAGCAGAAATATACTGGTGGCTATCAAGCTTATTCGCTAAAGAGCTCACTCAAGAAGAACTCGATCACTACCACTCTGTTGAAATTCGTTCTTTCCTAACTGGTTTAGGCGAAAATGAAACACTAAAGCCAGCGATCGATAGCCTAGTGGATGCGCTAAACCGCCTACAAACGCGTGAAGATGCTCAACTAGAATTGTCTGCTGACTTCTGTGACTTATTCTTAAAAACAGATAAGCATGGCGCACTTCCTTACGCTTCTATGTATATCGGTGAGACTGGCCTTTTGAATGATAAGCCAGCAAAAGATATGGAAGAGATCATGGCTAAGCACAACTTAGTGGTGAACCAAGACCTAAAAGAACCAGCTGACCACATCGCTATCGAACTCGACTTCCTTGGCAACTTGATCATCCGTTCTAATGAAACGGAACTTGAAGAAGAGCTAGAAAAATCGTTCATTGTTCAACAGCAATTTATCGAGCAACAACTTCTTACTTGGGTACCAAAGTTCAACGTTAAATGTCATGACGTTGACGAATTCGGTTTCTACGCTAGTGTCTCATCTCTGCTACTTGCATTCTGCAAATTGGACACCCAATACCTCGCTGGTGAATAAGCTTATTGGATGACTCGTTAAATAAATTCAGAAGAATGTGACAATTCACCCGGATTTCCGGGTGAATTTTATTGCGAGTAATTTCTAGTCAGTCTAAAATTGTGACCGCAAACGATAAAATATGAAACATTCACGAAATGCTATGCTTATTATAGTTTTGAGCATTTCGGTGTTAAGACAAGCCGCTCAATAGCGGTTTTTTGTTTTTTAGCACTTTTAGTACCCAAAGAGCCCTACAAATTTAAGCTCTTAGTTAGGTAGCTTAACGGCTACTTTATTCCGTACTTTGGGAAAGTAGCTTCTAATAGGATAAAACCATGGCCACTATAAAAGATGTCGCTCGCTTAGCCGGCGTATCAACAACAACCGTTTCTCACGTAATCAATAAAACTCGCTTTGTTGCAGAAGCAACGCAAGAAAAAGTAAACAAAGCCGTAGATGAACTGAACTATGCACCAAGTGCTGTTGCTCGTAGCTTGAAGTGTAATACAACACGCACCATCGGCATGCTAGTGACTCAATCAACTAATCTATTCTTCTCTGAAGTTATCGATGGTGTTGAGAGCTACTGCTACCGTCAAGGTTACACTTTGATCCTGTGTAATACGGGCGGTATCTATGAGAAGCAACGTGACTACATTCGAATGCTTGCAGAGAAACGTGTAGATGGCATCTTAGTTATGTGTTCTGACCTAACTGAAGAACTAAGAGAGATGTTAGACCGTCACGCTGACATCCCTAAAGTTATTATGGACTGGGGCCCAGAGAGTTCTCAAGCTGATAAGATCATCGATAACTCTGAAGAAGGTGGCTACCTAGCGACCAAATACCTTATTGAACGCGGTCACTCTAAGATTGCATGTTTAAGTGGCCACTTAGACAAAGCAGCATGTGTTGAACGTATTGCCGGTTACAAGCGCGCACTTAACGAAGCTAAAATTTCTGCCGATGACAATATGATCATCGAAGGCAACTTCGAGTGTGATACGGCTGTTCTTGCTGCAGAACAAATCGTTGAGATGGAAGATCGTCCAACGGCGGTATTCTGCTTTAACGACACAATGGCACTCGGCTTAATGAGCCGACTGCAAGAAAAAGGCATCCGCATTCCTGAAGATATCTCAGTGATCGGTTACGACAACATCGAACTCGCTGAATACTTCTCTCCGCCGTTAACGACAGTTCACCAACCAAAACGTCGTGTTGGTAAGAATGCATTCGAAATTCTATTGGAGCGCATCAAAGACAAAGACCACGAAAAACGCGTCTTCGAAATGCACCCTGAAATTGTTGAACGAAGTACAGTTAAGACGTTAAATTAATTGATAATTCGAGTTTAATTTCATCAAGCGCACCTTTAGGTGCGCTTTTTTTATCAACAGCTATAATGAACCTATATGCACAACAGAAAGATCATTAATTGAAGCAATATCACATTTTGAAATAACAAGTGTGAGCCTCATTCAACAAAAACTTTATTCTATTCAATCAGTCACGCACAGGGCAAATCACTTGAAAGAGTGAGACGCAAAGCTTCCGGCCTAAACCACTCGTTGGTATGGTAGCGGGGTTACCGATGGCAAAATGCAGTAACTACTAATAATTTAGTAATTTACGGCTTATTGACAATGTAATTGCAACATTTTGCTAATCTCTCGGACCTGCTTATTTGGTGGCGTAGTTCAAATACACCGAGATAAATAACATGGATAAACCGATACTAAAGGATTCAATGAAATTATTTGAATCCCTAGGAAAAATAAAATCACGCTCGATGTTTGGTGGCTTCGGTCTTTTTGCTGATGACACTATGTTTGCTCTGGTTGTAAATGACCAGCTGCACATACGAGCAGACAAATGCACAACGAAACAGTTCGAACAACAAGGGTTTCAACCGTACGTCTACAAAAAACGTGGTTTCCCTGTCGTTACTAAATATTTCGCTTTACCTGAAGGCCTCTGGCAAGACCAAGAGAAAATCTTGCAGCTTGCAACGACGTCTCTGGGTTTTGCTAAAGAAGAAAAAGCTGAGCAGTCTTCTGCTAAGCCGACCCGACTCAAAGATCTGCCTAATCTTCGACTCGCTACCGAGCGTATGTTGAAAAAGGCAGGGATCGATTCTGTCGAACGTTTATATGAATCTGGCTCTGTAAACGCATTTAACGCCATCAAAGAATCGCATGCGTCTTCCGTCAGTATTGAACTACTTTGGGCGCTAGAAGGCGCGATCAATGGTACACATTGGTCTGTTATACCGCAGCAACGTCGCGAAGAGCTTATCAATCGCGTCAATTAACATTGTCAGTGCAATCTATATACATAACTAAGCCGCATTTACTGCGGCTTTTTTTATGTCGACAAAACTAGTCTTATGTATAGCTGAACCACTGAGTTCAAAAAGATGGACGGTAATAGTATTTGTAATCCACTTTAACCATCGGAATGAAGTTAATTTCTCCAGAGGAATCCATTATTTCTTTTACTTTGATGGTACCGTTTTTGATTTCAAACGAGCGTACATCTACTTTTTCAGAGGCTTGCGGTAAGATTTTGCTCAATTCATATGAGCGCTTACTGTTTATATCCATCCAGATTTTTTTTCCAGATTCGTAAGCCTGTGATTGGCTCGCCACTACATCGCCTTTAAATACTTTAGACTCAACAGCCGCACGGTGATAGACGCCCGATCCCATGGCTTGGAAAGAGAATAGGCCCGTTGTAGCAATAACCGTAATCATTGATAATAATTTCATAGCTAGCTCCTTAGTTGTCTGCCTGAATAATTATCTAAAACAATCTTCATGCCACGATTGTTACGTATATAGAACGAGCCAAGACCAAAACTCTTTCAAATTTTTGTTACTTTTTACGTGGTACAAATTATCGCTAATAAAATAATGCATACAAAACAAGTCCCTAGCAGAGAGTCACAACCTTCTAATCAACGAATCTTTTTCCACCTCTATTCCGCCAATACTTGTCGCTAACATAAGACTAAGCAATTAGGCTAGCTTTTTGCCCCCGATCCATCGTCTAGAACAAATAGTTTTTTATTAACTGGTGAAAGTTAATCTATGCTTTGCCTGTCTATCTATACTATCGGTATGCATTGAAAATTTAGAGGAAGTATCAATGAGTAAGAAAATGATATTGGGTATTGTGTTGGTCGTAACCATCGTCTTGTTAGGCATCAATTTCGGCCAGTACTTAACGCTTGAAAATGCTAAGGCCCAACAAGCTGTGTTAAATGACTACATTGACAGCAACTTTATTGCGGCTGCCGCTATCTATTTTGTCGCGTATGTCATGATTACGGCTTTCTCCATTCCTGGTGCCGCTGTTGTAACCTTATTAGGGGCCGCGCTATTTGGCTTCTGGAACAGCTTGCTACTGGTATCTTTCGCAAGTGCGATCGGTGCGACCTTAGCTTTCTTAAGTAGCCGTTACCTGTTGCGTGACTGGATTCAAACCAAGTTTGGTGACAAATTGGCGACGATTAACAAGGGGGTTGAAAAAGACGGCGCATTTTACCTGTTTTCTCTGCGTCTGATTCCTGTATTCCCATTTTTCCTTATCAACCTATTGATGGGTCTAACACCGATGTCAGTGAGTCGTTACTACATTACGAGTCAAATCGGGATGTTACCGGGGACGGCGGTTTTCTTGAATGCTGGTACTCAGCTCGCAGAAATTGATTCACTTTCGGGCATCGTCTCCCCTTCAGTACTATTGTCATTTGCATTATTGGGGATATTCCCAATAGTGGCTAAATGGTTGATGGGTAAGTTTCGCTCAGCACCCGTAGCTGAATAATGTATATAGCAGAATAGTTTATAATATCTAAACAACACAGATAGCCGAATAAGGTTCTATTTCAATGAAAATCTTCAGTGCATCGAATCCGACAGAAGCTCATATCATCTGTGGGTTGTTAGAAAGCGAGAATATTGCCTGTGAAGTCCGTGGCGAGGGGTTGTTCGGATTAAAGGGGGAAATCCCATTCACTGAAGAAACTGACCCTTACGTATGGTTATATGAGCCAGAATTGGCCAGTAAAGCTCGCATGCTCGTCAATGACTACCAAAAGCAGCAAGATTCGATCATCTATGAAGAGTGGCGTTGTGGTGAGTGTCATGAAGTCAACGAAGCGCAATTCGGCTCTTGCTGGCAGTGCGGTGCTGCCTCACCTGAATAGCAGGGTTTCAGTGACCTGATAGAACGATTCGGTCAGATACCTCCTCCAATTAAAAACGGGAAGCTAAAGTTAGCTTCCCGTTTTTATTTCAATTCGATTAACTCATCATGTTTGATTTCACGCCTAGAAAATCACTGAATTTGTTTTTGAATAAACGCAATCGAACGCTGATTAAACTCTTCAGGGTTTTCCACGTTACACACGTGTCCACAATTCGGGATTTCTACTAGCTCACTCGATTCATGCGCTGCAACCATTTCTTTTACAGGCTTAATAAACATGTAGTCACGTTCACCCATCAAATAAAGAGTCGGTATTGGTAGCTCTCTATCTTTAAAATATTTCATCAAGGGGTTTACATCAGCCGTTAAGATAAACCAGCGTTTAAATTCTTTCTGGCACAGTTTTTTGGCTTCGCGGATAAAAAGGTGACGAGACTCTTTTTGGCTCTTTTGTGGCATCACAACATAAGCAAAAAGGCTGTATAACCACATGTAAGGAATGATGTGCTTGCTGAGGTTACCCAACTTGATTAACACTTGAGAGCGAGTGTTTAGCTTGGTGACAGCGCCACCCAGTACCATTGAACGTACACGGCCAGCCGCCAGTTCGGCAACGTTACGCACAATAATCGTGCCCAAAGACATGCCAACGAAATGTGCAGAACGGATCTTAAGATGGTCTAACACTTTAAGAATATCAAGCGTCACCGATTTGAACGTATAACGATTCGAAATCAGCCCTTTAAGTATATTGTCTGATTTACCGTGCCCTCTCAGATCAATGAGAAGTAAGTTGAAATGCTGTTTATACGCTTTGATCTGCTTGAACCAGATGGAGGAACTGCCTCCTGCGCCATGCACAAATACAACCCACTCATCGCTCGTAGGGTGAGTAAATGTTTTATGAAATAGTAAACTCTCAGACATACCTATCGCTTTAATTATTGGAATGGAGCTATGCCTCATCACGAGGCGATGACTAAGGATACCACGCTATTAAGAACTTTAAGTGATAATAGTGTCAAACCTATCATTAGTCATGTGAATACCTACCTCACCTTTTCTACCTGACAAAAATGAGTTTGCAAGCTTTGTCTTCGTAAACGTGATGTGCTCTGACCAGGAAACAAAAAGGCACTCAACAATTAGAGCGCCTTCATTTATTACGAGCTGTTGTTGCCCGCCCGCTAATTTTAAAGCTAAGTCAACAAGTTAAAATGCTGAATGATACATAGCTAGGTATTCTTTAGCCGCATCTTCCCAACTAAAATCTTGCTGCATCGCATAAAGCTGAGCACGCTTAATTTCAGATGGGTTTTGTGCATAAAGCAGTAATGAACGATGTAACACAGCCAATAACGCCTGCGGTGTTGGCTCTTCAAAAGCAAACCCAGTCGCGACTTCAGGATCTTCATCGTAATCATTCACGCTGTCTTTTAAACCTCCCACAGAACGAACAATCGGCAAAGTACCGTAAGCCATGCTGTAGATTTGGTTTAAGCCACACGGTTCAAATTCCGAAGGCATCAAGAAGAAATCAGAGCCCGCTTCAACCAAATGCGCAAGTTCATTATTGTACGCTTCTACGAACGAGAACTTATCTGAGTGAAGTGCTGATAGCTCTTTCAATTGACTCGCCAAAACCGGATCGCCAGTACCGACAATCACGATCTGAAGGTCATTTTTCAAAAACTGTTCGATGATAGGCAGTAAGTAATGAACACCTTTCTGATTCGTCAGGCGACAAACCATGCCATAAACCGCGCAGTCGGCAACGGGTAAACCTACATCTTGTTGCAGTTTTTGCTTACAAGCTGATTTTCCGCGAGCCATGCTGTGCTTGGTCGCTTTGTATTTACGAGGCAGGAAAGCATCAGTTTCCGGATTCCAAGCCCCGTAATCACACCCATTCAAAATGCCGAACAGATCAGCCGATCTGTGTTGGAATTCTGCTGCCATACCATGGCTACCTAACTCCGTTTTCAACTCTTCTGCATAGGTAGGACTTACTGCGTTCACCTTATCTGCGCACATCACGCCAGCTCTTAACATAGTGACATGAGTGTCACTTACTGAAGCTTCCGGCACATTGTAGCTGTGCATCTCAGGTAGGAATTGCAGTTCGTCGTATGCAAACGCACCTTTGAAAACCGCATTGTGAATCGAGATAACACTGCGCGTATTTTCAAAGAAATCGTGTTGTTGATAACGCGATTTAAGCAAGAAAGGTACAAAACCAGTATGCCAGTCGTTTGCATGAATGATATCCGGTTGAAAACCAAGCTTAGGAAGCATATCAAGACAGGCTGCACTGAAGAACGAGAAGCGCTCTCCGTTATCAGCATAAGCTTGATTGTTTTCTGCGTACATTTCTTGACGGTCGAAATATTTGGCACATTCAATACCAAAAACTGGAACGCCTTCTACGCTCAGTTTTTTAACTTGGTAAGCCGTATGAGGCCAATGATCGAGTTCAGTCGATAAAATAACTTCTGCTGAATCAATGTTTGGAATATTTCTATATGCGGGGATAGTCACTCGAACGTCCTGTTCGAGTGTTTGCAACGCTTTCGGTAGTGCCTTGGCTACATCAGCCAAGCCACCACTTTTAATCAAGCCTTCAACTTCAGACGCTACAAAAAGTACCGAGAGAGTCTTAGTAACCAACTCGTGCTCCTTTAGAAATCACTACAACACCATCGTCAGATACGTGGTAATGCTTTTTGTCTTCTGTCAGATTCACACCAATCTGTGTACCCGGTGCGATATCTGCATCTTTATCAATGATAACGCGGCGCAGGATACAACCCTCACCCACTTTTACATCACCGAGTAAGATACTTTCGCTAATATCACACGCTGATGCGATATTGCTGCGGAAGCCCAATACACTCTTTTCAATACGCGAACCACGTACATAACTACCGCTACACACAAGGCTATCAATGATCTGAATTCGACCATTTGCCGAATCAGTAAACGTAGCTGGTGGCAGTGGCGGGTAATAAGTGTGTAGAGGCCATTTACGGTTGTATAGCGAGAATGGCGCATCTTTCTTAAGAAGGTCCATATGCGCTTGCCAGTACGCGTCAATCGTACCTACATCGCGCCAGTAAACTTCTTCTTTCTCACCAGTAATACGGTTGGTGCTGAAATCATAAACAAACACATCACCACGTGGGAACATGTTTGGAATAATGTCTTTACCGAAATCGTGTGTCGAACCTTCTCTATCAGCATCTTCCGTTAGTTCAGCAAAAAGCTCTTTCGCTTCGAACACGTAGTTGCCCATTGAAACGAGCGCTGATTCTGGATCGCCCGGAATCGACTTCGGATTTGCAGGTTTCTCTTCAAAGCCAATCATACGGCCATCAGCATCAACCTCGATAACACCGAATTCTGATGCTTCAGCAAGCGGCATGCGCAAAGCTGATACTGTTAGCGCTGCTTTCTTTTCTTTATGGAAATCAAGCATCTGTTTGATGTCCATTTTATAGATATGGTCTGAACCAAAAATACAAACTTGATCTGGTTCTTCCAGCTCCATAAAGCCCATGTTTTGGTAGATAGCATCTGCTGTGCCTTCATACCAACGCTTTCCTTTACGCATTTGCGCAGGAATTGGGTCGATAAAACGGTCTGTTATACCACTGATATTCCAACCTTTTTTCATATGGTGGAACAGTGATTGTGACTTAAATTGTGTCAATACGTAGATCTTCATCAGATCAGCATTAACGAAGTTGTTCAGAGCGAAATCAATTAAGCGGTAACTACCACCGAAAGGAACCGAGGGTTTGCTGCGAGATTCAGTTAAAGGTCTTAAGCGTGAGCCTTCACCACCAGCAAGAATCATTCCCAATACACCAGCCATTTTATTCTCCATATATCTATAGCTTGTCGATGTTAGTACTCGTAGAGGTATCTTCCTCTGGGGGATGAGCACCAACACTTATTTCGGTATTTAGCGAATATCCATTCACATACAGTGACAATATCCTAAGCCAAACGTTGTTATGTGTGCACTATTCTTTGCACTTGGTTTTATATACGTTATCGACTTTTCGGCCGAATTCAATTTTTAATACGCCATTCTGTGGTACGTAAGCTGATTGCTTTCCTAAGACTTAAAGCAGCTCACATTACACCGTGCGGGCGAAACATTACATTAACACCCGACACACATCAGGTATACAACTAAACACTGATCTGTGAGTTACAATATTTTAATTAAGTTACATTCTCGTTAAAGTTACATAAGAAGATGTGATTAATTGCCTTTATTTATTTTACAGTGTGAATTTAATAAATTCTCGTCGACGAAACACCAAATCAACACGTTGCATATTTAGTCATATTGAGATCAAAAAAAGCAGCCATTAGGCTGCTTTTTCATCAATAACTTTCAGTTACTTCTCTTTAGGTTTTTTACGCTTATCCGTAACTTCCCACTTACCGTCGATGTACAACGCAGTCCAACCGGACGGTTTTCCATCTACTTCAGTACGAACGTAGTTTTCTTTGGTCTTACGACTAAAACGAACCACTGTCGGCTTACCATCAGGGTCAGCAACTGGTGCTGATGCTAGGTATTGAAACTTAGGTGAGATACGGTCTTTAAAGCGAACCAGCTCTTCCACTAACGGTGCACGCGTTTCACGTGATTTAGGGAAGTTGCTCGCAGCCATAAATAGACCAGAAGCACCGTCACGAAGAACAAAGTACGCGTCTGAATTTTCACACGGAAGTTCAGGGAAATGTACCGGGTCTTCTTTTGGTGGCGCAACTTCGCCATTTTTCAGAATCTTACGAGTGTTCTTACAATCTTCACTCGTACAGTCCATGTATTTACCAAAACGACCGTTCTTCAGAACCATGTCAGAACCACACTTGTCACACTCAACAAGTGGACCATCGTAGCCTTTCACTTTAAATTCGCCGTGCTCAACCACATAACCTTCACAGTTCGGGTTGTTACCACATACGTGCATCTTACGCTTATCATCGATTAGATAGGCATCCATTGCCGTTTCACAAATAGGACAACGCTTTTTAGCTCGAAGTGCTGCTGTTTCAACGTCTTCTTCAAGCACGTTGATAATGCCTTCTTCATCACCAAGGTTGATTGTTGTCTTACAACGCTCTTTTGGTGGAAGTGCATAGCCAGAACAACCAAGGAATACGCCTGTCGAAGCAGTACGAATACCCATTTTACGACTACAAGTCGGACACTCAATATCGGTTTCCACGATATGATTTGGCTTCATGCCACCAGCGTCTTCGTCTAAGTCTGCTTTTTCCAAATCGCCAGTAAAGTCTTCGAAGAAGTTATCTAGCACGCCTTTCCAGCTTGCTTCGCCTTCTGCGATTTGGTCCAACTTCTGCTCCATACGAGCAGTGAAGTCGTAGTTCATTAGGTCATTGAAACTGCCATCTAGACGGTCAGTAACAATTTCACCCATCTTCTCAGCATAGAAACGACGCTGTTCAACTTTTACATAACCGCGATCTTGAATCGTTGAGATGATTGATGCGTATGTTGAAGGACGACCAATACCACGCTTCTCAAGCTCTTTAACTAGCGCCGCTTCAGTGAAACGAGCCGGTGGCTTAGTGAAGTGCTGTTTAGGGTCTAGCGCAATCAGATCAAGCTTATCGCCGATCTGTACTGCTGGAAGGATCGTATCTTCGTTCTTGCCCATTGGACGCTGAACACGAGTCCAACCATCAAATTTAAGGATACGACCTTTCGCTTTCAACGTGTACTCATCTGCTTTAACGCTTACTGTCGTTGAATCGTATTGAGCTGGTGTCATTTGACACGCAACGAATTGATTCCAAATTAGCGAGTAAAGCTTGTGTGCGTCTGCGTCTACGCCGTTTAGATCTTCCGACTTAACATCTACACTTGAAGGACGAATCGCTTCGTGGGCCTCTTGAGCGCCCTCTTTGCTGCCGTATACAAGTGCTTTAGGTGGAAGGTATTGCGCGCCGTACTCAGAACCAATGTATTCACGAGCGGCTTCTACAGCTTCTGAACTCAAGTTGGTTGAGTCAGTACGCATATAAGTGATGTAACCCGCTTCATACAGGCGTTGAGCCAGCATCATGGTTTTCTTTACGCCATAACCAAGACGGGTACTCGCCGCTTGTTGCAGTGTCGACGTGATGTAAGGTGCAGACGGCTTACTCTTAGTTGGGCGGTCTTCACGTTTACAGACTTCGTATTGCGCTTTTTCTAAAACGCTAACTGCAGCTTGTG
Organism: Vibrio sp. 10N.286.52.F8; assembly: GCF_041468745.1. NCBI lineage: Bacteria > Pseudomonadati > Pseudomonadota > Gammaproteobacteria > Vibrionales > Vibrionaceae > Vibrio > Vibrio sp. 10N.286.52.F8. The sequence continues at coordinate 261,275 of NZ_JBFRJF010000003.1, read as the reverse complement.
TTTGCGCTTCATTATCAGGTTTAAACGCAACGCCGTCTTTCTGAGCGACTTGCAGTCTGAAATCTGTTTTCTCTGCTGTTTTGGTATCAGCATGCACATCCCAAAACTCTTCAGGGATAAAAGCGTTGATCTCGCGCTCGCGCTCAACCAGTAGTTTTACAGCGACTGATTGAACACGGCCAGCGGATAGGCCTCGTGCTACTTTTTTCCAAAGCAGAGGTGACACCATAAAGCCAACAACACGGTCCATAAAACGTCGTGCTTGTTGTGCGTTTACGCCATCAATATTTAGCTCACCTGGAGTTTCGAAAGCTTGTTGAATAGCATTCTTGGTGATTTCGTTAAAAACCACTCGCTTGTATCGCGTTTCATCGCCACCGATGATCTCACGAAGGTGCCATGCGATAGCTTCTCCTTCGCGGTCCAAATCGGTTGCGAGATAAACATGGTCTGCGTTCTCAGCCAGTTTTTGCAATTCAGCGACGACTTTCTCTTTACCAGGTAGGATTTGGTAGTTCGCTTCCCACTCTTTATACGGGTTGATACCCATCTTTTTGATAAGAGCTTTGCGATCTTTTTCTTTCTTGATACGAGCTTTGTCTTCTGGGCTCATACCCTTGGTTGAAACTGCAGCAGCCTTTTGACCAGTACTTTGACCTGCCGTTGGTAAATCACGTACGTGACCTACACTCGACTTAACGACAAAGTCTTTGCCAAGATATTTATTGATAGTTTTAGCCTTGGCTGGCGACTCCACTATAACGAGCGATTTACCCATATTGACTCTAACGTCCTTAATCACGATGCTTCAGCACCAACAATTTAGCTTGTGGGCTTTTACGCATGATATTCTAAATTCATTGCTTCTTTTTTTACTATTGTGCGAGATTACTAGAAGATCAACCGCTTTTTTCAAAATTGGATCTGATCGCTCGACAATTCGACGACTCATAGATAAAAGGGTCACAATATAAAGAAGCTATAAAGTACTCACTAAGAATACTTGCAAGAGCCTATTCATCAGGCATTACGTCTAAACGGGCTCATACTAAGCTTGTCCGCGAATCTAACGCGAGCCCCATTCAATTATTTTTGCCGTAAATCACAAAATAAATTGTGGATGTTTGAAAAGACTCTCTTAATCGGTTGTGAAATCATTGAATTTCTAGTTCGACACCATAAACTCAACGTTATATTCAGTTATCAGAGATAAACTCATGACAAAGAAAGTAATAGCAGAATTTGATTTACTGCTTATCGCAAACCAAATTATCCAATCACATGATGACTACATTGAAGGCATGCGCGCAAACAGCGTAGTAGAAAAAGACGATGTACTCGTCTTCAAAGGTGAATACTTCTTAGACAGCAATGGAATGCCGACCGAGAATACAACCGCGGTATTTAACATGTTTAAATACTTAGCGCACCACCTTTCGAAAGAATTTACAATTCAGCAATAATTAAAAAGCTTGCCACTTAGGCAAGCTTTTTTGTTCCTAAACCTTTACATACTAAGCATTTTTATAGACTTAGCATTTTCAGCTTGTCGAAGTAATCAGGGAATGTCTTTGACGTACAACCTGGATCATTAATTGTCACAGGTGTATCACTCAACGCCACCAACGAGAAACACATCGCCATACGGTGATCATCATAGGTATCGATCGCCGCATGTGTCAGTTGAGCAACAGGGTTAACGATGATGTAATCTTCACCCTCTTCGACCTCTGCGCCAACTTTACGAAGCTCTGTCGCCATCGCCGCTAAGCGGTCGGTCTCTTTCACACGCCAGTTGTAAACATTACGGATTGCCGTTGTACCTTTAGCAAACAAAGCTGTCGTTGCGATAGTCATCGCTGCGTCTGGGATATGGTTGTAATCCATATCAATGCCTTTCAGCTCACCACAACGAGAGATAACGTAGTCGTCACCCCATTCAATTTCAGCACCCATTTTTTCAAGCGCATCAGCGAATTGGATATCACCTTGGATACTGTTTTTACCAATACCAGTGACCTTAATCTCACCGCCTTTAATCGCTGCGGCTGCAAGGAAGTATGACGCAGATGATGCATCACCCTCAACCAAGAAATCACCCGGTGCTGAGTAAGATTGCCCAGTCGGAATTACGAACTCTTGGTAATCGTTGTTGATAACATCCACACCAAATTGTTTCATAATGTGTAGCGTGATATCGATGTAAGGTTTAGAGACCAATTCACCCTCAATTTTGATTGTTACCTCACCTTCAGCTAAAGGCGCAGCCATCAAAAATGCCGTCAAGAATTGGCTAGAGATAGAACCATCGATTGAAACCGTACCGCTTTTAAGGCCAGTACCCGTGATCTTCAATGGTGGGTAATTTTCGTTTTCTAGGTATTCAACGTCGGCGCCGGCTTCTTGCAGTGCAGTCACTAAGTGACCGATTGGTCGCTCTTTCATGCGAGGCTCGCCAGTCAGAACATATTCACCACGCCCCAAACAAAGTGCAGCAGCCAGCGGGCGCATCGCCGTACCCGCATTGCCTAAGAAAAGCTCTAGGGCTTTGTCACTTGAGAATGCACCACCCACACCCGTCACTTCACAGACGGTTTTGTCTGCAGACAGCTGATAATCAACACCTAATTGCGTCAAAGCATTCAGCATATGGCGAATATCATCACTGTCTAGTAAGTTTGTTAGGCGAGTGGTTCCCGTTGAAAGTGCAGCCAAAAGAAGTGCACGGTTGGAAACACTTTTTGAGCCAGGTAGATTAACTTCCCCGCTCACTTTTTGAATTGGTTGTAACGTAAGGCTTTCCATTAAATCTTATAGTCCTTGTACCACCCGAAGTCACTGGCGCGTATTTATTTTCGGGTGATGAATAATTCTTCGTACTTGCAGACTAACGAACTTTTCCAATGAACTCCAGAGCTAATCCGGCCCAAACCGGTGATTAATTAGCCAATCAATCGTATTTATATACTAGTACACGAGATCAACTCGAACACCATCTGAAAAATAGAGAATTCGTACATCATCGCCTCGGTTGAACAGCATCGAGTTATCGACATCTTGGATAATGTTGACCAACTTATCGTCTTTGGTTTTGACCAATAACTCGACCAGTTTGTACTCTACTTTATATTGTGTGTTACCTCGGTTACGAGCAATACCCGCACCTGCTACTGCACCTACAGCTGTCGCCACTTCTTTACCAGTGCCGCCGCCAAACTGGTTACCAATCAAGCCACCAATCGCCGCACCTAACAAGGTTTCCCAACCATTCGCTTTCGACTCAACGATCTCTTGCTGAGTGATGTATCTGACCGTATCAATCTCACCATAAACCACCTCGTTTACTGGTCGAGCTTGGTTTCTGTTGTAAGCTGCATTTGCCAACATGGGCAAAACAAGTAAAATCCAAAGCAACTTCTTCATGGTAAAACTCCTAAAGACCTCTTGGTCAGTGATTAATCTGTAATGCGGTACTTATGACTATATACCTAACCGAACTTGATACTACTAGTATAGAGTTTCCTTCGCCTTTCGACGCGCTTGATGACCCCAACGGTCTGCTCGCCTTCGGTGGTGATTTATCACCAATGCGAATTTTAAACGCTTATAGCCAAGGTATATTTCCATGGTATGGCCCAGGTGAGCCTATACTTTGGTGGAGCCCTGCACCGCGAGCGGTATTTAATCCTAAGACATTCGAACCGTCAAAAAGTCTTAAAAAGTTTCAAAGAAAGCACAATTACCGAGTCAGCATCAACCAAGCGACGGACAGAGTAATTGGTTATTGCTCTTCACTAAGACCCGAAGAAGAAACCTGGCTAAACAGCGACATGCAGTCAGCCTACCGCAAACTCGCTTCATTAGGTTTCTGCCACTCGGTTGAGGTTTGGCAAGATGATGAACTGATCGGTGGACTTTACGGCTTACAAAGAGGCCAAGTCTTTTGCGGTGAATCGATGTTCAGCCTAAAGACCAATGCCTCTAAAATTGCGCTGTGGTACTTTTGTAAACACTTTACCCGATTCGGCGGACAACTGATTGATTGCCAAGTCATGAACCCTCACTTGGAATCCTTGGGCGCTATCGAGGTTGATAGGGATGAATTCCTAGGCTCTCTGCAATTACTCAAAGAGTTCTCCGTTGACGATGCATGCTTTAAAACCCAATGGCTAAAGGAAATGCCTTAATGAATCCAGATTTACAACAAATCAGAATTGGATTAACAGACAATCACGCTTGCAGCTACTTACCTCACTTCGAAGAGAGAGTGGCGGTCACGCTTGACGAACACATGCACACCTCAGATAACTATGAAGTTCTGCTTGCGAATGGATTTCGCCGCAGTGGTTCAACCATTTATAAGCCACATTGCGATAATTGCTCAGCATGCCAAGCGATTCGGCTTTCAATTCCTGAGGTTAAGCTTTCCAAAAGCCAACGACGGATCCTTAACAAAGGAAAATCACTACGTTGGGAACTGAAAGATGAGATGGATGACAACTGGTTTGACTTATACAGTCGCTATATCACCGCTCGTCACCGTTCGGGAACCATGTACCCACCCAAGAAAGAAGAGTTTCTACAATTCTCTAAAAATGAGTGGCTTACTACAAAGTTCATGCACATCTATGATGAGAACAAGTTGGTTGGTATCGCCGTAACCGATATCATGGCTCACTGTACGAGCGCGTTTTATACCTTCTTCGATCCTGATATAGACATTTCGATGGGAACACTTGGCGTTCTATTTCAGATCCAACATGCCCAGAAAGAACAAAAACAATGGTTATATTTGGGTTATCAAATCGATGAATGCCCTGCGATGAACTATAAAGTACGATTTCAACGTCATCAAAGGCTAGTAAATCAGCGGTGGCAAGGGTAGAATACGCGACAACTTTACATATTTTGATTTTAACGGCACAATCAAGCCGTTGAAAACCGCCAAATTTCGAAAGAGGATTAGATGGCTAAAGAAGACGTAATCGAGATGCAAGGCACTGTCCTTGATACTCTACCAAACACAATGTTCCGTGTTGAGCTTGAAAACGGTCACGTAGTGACAGCACACATCTCTGGTAAAATGCGTAAGAACTACATCCGTATTCTTACTGGTGATAAAGTAACTGTTGAGATGACTCCATACGACCTTTCTAAAGGCCGCATCGTCTTCCGTGCTCGTTAATTTTTAATTAGCGAATACAATAAGAAGCGGAGCTTAAGGCTCCGTTTTTTATTGCCTGAGCTTTTTACTACACAATCTCGCATCTCGCATCTC